>NZ_JBMFOX010000024.1:0-19427 GCF_049969415.1 Hadarchaeum sp. (SeqCode) | reverse complement strand
GTTGATAAAATGATTTTTCCTCAAATATTTAAGGAGAAAAGAAGCAAGGAGTTGGTGTGATCTCATGTCAAGGCCTTCGTGGATCAAGGGCGGACCGAGGGTGATCAGGGAAATTCCTGGACCCAAGGCGAGGGAACTCGTGGCCCGGGATGAGAAGGTGATGTCGCCTTCCTACACCAGGACCGAACCAATTGCGGCGGAGGAGGGCTGGGGATGCTATGTTAGGGACCTAGACGGCAACGTGTTTCTGGACCTTTCCTCCGGCATGTTTGTTCTGAACTACGGCTACTCGCATCCCCGCATCGTCAGGGCCGTGGTCAGGCAGGCCAGGAAGTTGACCCATTTTGCGGGCACAGATTTCTACTACCCCGCCCAGGTCGAGCTAGCTGAGCGTCTGGTGAAGATAACTCCGGGTGATTTCCCCAAGAGGGTGTACTTCGGGAATTCCGGGGCGGAGGCCGTTGAAGCGGCGTTTAAGTGCGCTCGCTGGCACACCCGCCGCCCGAGGATGCTAGCGTTCACCGGTGCCTTTCACGGTCGAACCTTTGGCGCGATGAGCCTTTCCTCCACAAATGTGCTGCACCACCGCTACTTCTCGCCGCTGGTCCCCGGAGTCACCCACCTTCCATATCCTTACTGCTACCGCTGCCCGTTTGGCAAGAGCCATCCCGGCTGTGGATTTTTCTGCGTGGATTTCATCCGGGATCAGCTGAAGAAGGTCGTGCCGCCGGAGGAGGTGGCGGCAATTATCACCGAACCCATCCAGGGAAATTCAGGTTACATCATACCGCCGCCGGGATATTACCAGTTGATCAAGGAACTCTGCGACGAGCACGGCTGGCTCTTCATAGTTGATGAGGTTCAGACCGGTCTGGGGCGTTCCGGTAAAATGTTTGCCATCGAGCACTGGGGGGTTGTTCCTGACATCATCTGTTTGGCCAAGGCGCTTTCCTGCGGCATAGCTCCGATAGGCGCCATAATTGCTCGGGCCGAGGTGATGGACTGGGAACCTGGCGCCCACGCCTCGACCTTCGGCGGCAATATCGTCGCCTGCGCTGCGGCAATTGAGGGGTTGAAGATCCTTGAGGAGCAGAAGCTCGTTAAGAGGGCGGCCGATCTCGGCGAAAGGGCTTTACGGAGGCTGAAGGAGATGGAAGAGAACTCGAAGATAATCGGGGAAGCCCGGGGGCTGGGCCTGATGCTGGCCTTGGAGATAGTCAAGGACAAGGAGAAGAAGCAGCACGGAGTCAAGGAGCGTGACATGATCGTGGCCGAGGCCTTGAAGCGGGGCCTGATTGTCTTCAGAGGCGGCAATGCGAGCATAAGGATTGCACCCCCGCTGACAATTACTGAGCGAGAACTCGACCTCGGCCTAGATCTCCTCGAGGAGTCCCTGCGAGAGGTCGAGCGAAAATGCTGATGCTCAAGGAACACTTTTCGGTGAACTCGCTGGGCCACTTGGTGGTCGGCCGGTTAGACGCGGTGGAGCTGGCCGAGAGGTTTGGCACCCCACTATACGTTGTTGATGAGCAGCGGATCCGGGAGAGATACCGGCGCTTCTATCGAGCCTTCTCTAGCCAATGGTCCGAGGCAAGGGTCCACTATGCCCTCAAGGCCAACTCGAACATGGCCGTGGTGAAGGTCCTCCAGTCAGAAGGAGCGGGCGCCGATGTCAGCTCGGAGACGGAGCTGAGGATCGCCCTGAAGGTGGGCATCCCCGGTGAAAAGATCGTTTTCAACGGCAATTACAAGACCCAACGTGAGCTGGAGCTGGCCATACTTAACGATATCCTGATTAACGTCGACAGCTTTCAGGAGCTGGAGGCGATCGATAAAATCGCGCTCCGGCTGGGCAAGCGGGCGAGGATCGGTTTCAGGATAAACCCAGATATCCGAGCCGATACACACCCCTACATCGCCGTCGGTCTCAGGGAAAGCAAGTTCGGCTTTGACGTCATCAGCGGCCAGGCCTTGGCGGCCTACAAGCGGGCCAAAGAAATGTCCTCGGTTGAGATACTGGGCATCCATGCTAATGTAGGTTCTCAAATCCTTGATGCGGCCCCGTTCGTGGAGGAGGCGGAAAAGCTCATGAAGATCGTCAGCGAGATCAAGGAACGATTCGGCATTGACCTCAAGTTCGTCGACCTAGGCGGCGGTATCGGAATTCCCTATAAACCGGAGGATAGAGAACTGCCTCCGGAAGAGGTGGCGGAGAAGGTAGTTGGCGTGGTGAGGCGGGTGGTACAGGAAAAGGGACTGGAGAAACCAACGCTGCTATTAGAGCCGGGTCGTTTCATAGTCGCAGACGCCTGCGTGTTACTGGCGAGGGTTGGTTACACGAAGGAGCGCCCGGGGATGCCCGACTGGGTGGCAGTGGATGCCGGCATGAATGCCCTGATGAGGCCTGCCCTCTATGGAGCTTACCACCACATTGAACTCGCCAACAAGATGAACCAGAGAAACGAGCACTTGGTTAATGTGGCTGGACCACTTTGCGAGTCTGGGGATTTTCTCGGGAAGGATAGGAAACTGCCAAAGGTAGAGCCGGGTGATCTGGCCGTGGTCTTTGATGTCGGCGCCTATGGCCTAGCCATGGCCTGCCAGCACACCGCCCAGCCGCGGCCGGCGATGGTCTTGGTTAACGGAGATAAGGCTGAGGTCGTGAGGAAAAGAGAGACTTACGAGGACCTGACCCGACTCGACCAGATTCCGAGCTGGTTGTTATGAGGCGCGTTGTGGTGAAGTTCGGCGGGACCAGCGTGGGCAATGCCAATCGCATCAGGCTTGGGGCCAAATCAGTTCACGATGAGTACAGAAAGGGGACCCAGATCGCTGTTGTGGTCTCGGCGATGGGTCAGTATACCGACGATCTGGTGCAGGCGGCCAAGGGCAGCACCCAGGGCAGGATTGATCCCTGGGATTTCGATGATATCCTGGCGATGGGTGAGCGCACCAGCGCCCGCATTTTCTCCGCGGCCCTGAAGAGCTTGGGGGTAAAGTCGGTCTATCTGGATCCGGGCATGGAGAACTGGCCGGTAATCACCGACAGCAACTTCGGCATGGCGAATATCGACTTCGAGTCGACCAAGCGGCGGGTGCAGAGGTTTATCGTTCCTCTCCTCGAGAAGGGCGTGGTCCCTGTCATCTGCGGCTTTTTGGGGCGTGACCGGGAGGGCAATGTGACGACAATTGGCAGGGGGGGCAGCGATATCACCGCTTTTCTGATAGGCAGGTGCCTGAAGGCCGATGAGGTGATCATCGTGACTGATGTTGAGGGAGTCATGACGGCCGACCCGAACAAAATCTCAGGTGCCCGGCTTCTGAAGAGCATCACGGTCGAGGAGATGACCGATCTCGCCCGGTTTGGGGCCCAGGTGATGCACCCGAGGGCCATGGCCTACAAGGATCCGGAGATAAGCGCCAAGGTTATACATTATAGGCATGGTAATTTACGTGCGGAGGGAACAAGGATAATTGGCCCGAGGGGTGATAATCTGTCCGGAGTATGGCTGCATGAAAAACCACTGGCGATGCTGACGATTGTGGGTGAGTCCATGCAAACAACCCCAGGCATTCTCGCCAAGTTTTCGGCCCCGTTGAGCAGGGCGAGGATAAATATTTACGCAGTTTCCATCGGTCCCAGGTCCTTTTCCATTTATTTGGCAGAGGAGGACGCGAAGAGGGCGATGGATCTCCTCCACCAGGTGGTGCTGAGCAGCAAGCTGAAGGCAATCACAGGCGAGGGCAACATCGCCATGATAGTGACCGAGAGCGAGCGCTTTATTTACGCGCCGGGCGTCATTGCGAAGCTCACCGAGCCCCTCGCCCAGGCCAAAATCAACATCATTGAGATAATTTCCAGCCGGGCATCGATCAGCTTCTTTGTCAAATGGGATGACCGTGAACAGGCGCTGAGGCTCTTCAAGAAGGCGATGAAGGAGATTGAGGGTTGATCATGTTTGAGGGCGCATATACTGCAATGGTGACTCCGTTCGACAGTGAGGGAAAGGTTGATGAGGAGGGCCTCCGCGAGAACGTGAGGTTCCAGATCAAAAAGGGCATTCACGGCTTGGTCCCGACCGGCACTACCGGGGAATCGCCAACGTTGTCCTATGAAGAGCACAACCGCGTCATTGAAATCGTCGTTGACGAGGCGGGTGGCAGGGTACCGGTTCTGGCCGGGACCGGGAGCAACAGCACTTGGGAGGCGCTGATGCTCACCAAGCACGCGAAGGAGGTTGGAGCCGATGGCGCGCTGATCGTGGTGCCCTACTATAACAAACCGACCCAGGCGGGGCTCTACGCCCACTTCAAGAAGCTGGCCGAGGAGGTTGATATCCCCCAGGTGATCTACAACATCCCTTCCCGCACCGGGGTGAACATGCTGCCGGAGACGATGGCGAAGCTGGCCAAGCTGAAGAACATCGTCGGCGTGAAGGAGGCCAGCGGGGACCTCAATCAGGTGGCCCGGATTATCGAGTTGACCCGCGGTGAGGATTTCACCGTGCTTTCCGGTGACGACGCCCTAACCTTTGAGATCATGAAGCTGGGGGGCAAGGGCGTTATCTCCGTGGCCTCCAACATCGTGCCCGACAAGGTGGCCAGGCTGGTCGAATCCTTCCGCGCCGGGGATATCGAGGCGGCGAGAAGGCTGAATGAGGAACTCATGCCCCTCTTTAAGGCGCTCTTTCTTGAGACCAACCCGGTACCGGTGAAGGCAGCCATGAACTGGATGGGGATGCCCGCCGGGGGTTACAGGTTGCCCTTGGTCGAGATGCAGCCGGAGAATCAGGAGCGGTTGCGCCGGGTGCTGGTCGAGATGGGGCTGCTGAGATGATTCGGGTTGCGGTCTGCGGGGCGGCCGGGCGGATGGGAAGGTTGATCGTCCGCCAGCTGGCCGGTCAGAAGGACATGAAACTCGTGGCGGCCATTGACGTGCCTGAGCACCCCATGATCGGAAAGGATGCCGGCCTGATTGCCGGCGTTCAGAAGTTGGGAGTTAATGTCGTGGAGTCGAGTAAGCTGAGCGAGGTACTTAGAAAAACTAAGCCGCATGTCCTCGTGGACTTCACCACAGCGGAGGCCTCGGTGCAGAATGTGAAGACGGCGGCGCGGATGGGGGTTTCCGTCGTCGTGGGCACCACGGGTTTCACGGAGGAACAAAGAAGAACGCTAGAAGCGGCGATAAAGCGGGGAAGGATCCGGGCCGTAATTTCGCCCAACTTTTCGGTCGGGGTTAACGTGTTTTTCAAGCTGGCCCGGGAAGCCGCCAAAGTTCTCGGCCGGGATTACGAGCCCAGCGTGGTCGAGGTACACCACGTTTACAAAAAGGATGCCCCCAGCGGAACGGCGCTGAGAGCCGCGGAAATCGTGGCTGAGGAGTTTGGTATTGAACCTGAAGAAATCAAGATCAAGTCGATTAGGGAAGGGGAGGTCGTTGGTGATCACACGCTGGCGTTCGCCAACTCCTTTGAGGTCTTGGAGATCACCCATCGGGCGAAAAGCCGCGAAGTGTTCGCCGTTGGTACAATGAAGGCGATTCGGTATGTCATCAAGAAGGGCAAGCCCGGGATTATAAAGGACATGCAGGACGTACTTGGGCTGCGCTGACTTGGGCGCCTAAAATGTAACTTTGGAACGGGTTCTTGTCAAGAAATTCCCTTTTTCCCAGTATTTTCCGTCGTTTGAGATTGATTTCTGCACCGGAGGGAAGGGATTATATTCTGGTAAACACTAGTTGGGAAAAACGTTGGTAGTGAAAATGCCGACCAAGGTAATCGCCGAGAGCAAGCTATGTGGGTTTAGGACACTGATTACGGCGGTCAGCGATGGTCAAATAACCAGATTGAAGCTGGATAGCGGTTGCTTCAAGGTAAAGAGTTACGGTGAGCTTTTGGTCGCGGTCAGAAAGGAGGACCTTTACCGGGCCGAGACGAGCCCGATATTTGCGCGGGCACACGAAGCACGTCTGACACCAACCTGCATCGTACCAGTCGCGGTGATGAACGCCTGTTGGATAGAGAACCAGCTCATTTCCAAAAACTTGGCATTAGACAACAAGGAGCTTAAGATTATTTTTGTTGAGTAGCCTTTGACGAAGCTCCGGTTAACGTTACCGCTGTGATTTCTAGCCGCCGTTCCGCGGGTTCTGCTTGTGGAAGGGGCAGGGTCTCCCGGATCTGCAGAAGCGGCATTTTTCCGGCTTGGGCGGTTGTGGCAGTGGACCGACCATGTGACCGTATTTCCGACGGGGCAACGAATCACCAGCTGCGTTTAGTTAATAACCGTTAAAAAGGTGTTCGTTCATAAATTTTAGCATTGAAGAGAATTGGGCAGGTGTCAAGGTGACGAAGATTAGTGCGGGCATCTTGGGGGCTACGGGAGAGGTGGGGCAGAAGTTCGTCGTTAACCTACAGAACCACCCGTGGTTTGAGATTTCAGCCCTCTTCGCTTCCGAGAGGTCGGCGGGGAAGAGCTATGCCGATGCGCTGGGATACGGAACCGAGGATTCCCGATGGTTCGTCAAAGCCGCCCCTAAGAAGAGGATCCTTGATCTGGAGGTGGCGGACGTTAACAAGGTCCGCGGCGATGAGGTTGATCTCTTCTTCTCCGCTTTGCCGTCGGAAACGGCACTTGAAGTGGAGGGCAGAATTGCCCGGGAAAAGCCGGTGGTCAGCACGGCCTCGGCCTACCGATATTTTGAGGACAGCTTCACCTACCTACCGGGTGTCAACGAACACCACGCTAAAATTATCGAGATTCAACAAAGGAGGCGGGGCTGGAAGGGATTCGTGGTCCCGCAGCCCAACTGCACGACCATTGGCTTGGTCATGTCACTGAAACCGGTTTACGATGGATTTGGTCTGGAGCGGGTGACGATGGCTTCCATGCAGGCGGTTTCGGGAGCCGGGTATGCGGCGGTGAGCAACTGGGCGAACCAGCGCCGCGCCCAGGGAGGCAGCCTGCCCGAGCCGTTGCCCGACTTTGTCCCAGGAACCTTCGAGGGCAACGTCATCCCTTACATCAAGGGAGAAGAGGAGAAGGTCAGAAAGGAGACGGTGAAACTGTTGGGTGATTTTGTCGATGGCAAAATTGTCCCGGCTTCGTTCAAGATAGCCTGCAAGTGCAACCGCGTCCCGGTCCTCGATGGGCACACGGAGTCGGTTTTCGTCGAGACCAGGGACAGATGCACCGTTGACGAGCTGAAGGAGGCCTGGAGGAGTTACCGCGGGGAGCCGCAGCGGTTGGGGCTGCCGACCGCGCCGAAGCAGCCCATTGTGGTCACCGAGGAAGTTGACCGTCCGCAGCCGAGGTTCGATTGCTTGGTTGAGGGAGGTATGGTCGCGGTCATCGGTGGCGTGGAGCCTAATGTCTTTGAGAAGGGCTTTCAGTACACCGTGCTTTCACATAACACCGAGCTGGGCGCGGCGAAGGGGGCGGTGCTGGCGGCCGAGTATCTTTACCGCGTCGGGCTTATCAAATGAGCCTGTGCCTGCCTCACAGATTTTTCTGCCTGTAGAGCCTGTGCAGCAGCCTGCGCTCGCGGTATTTTTGGTGGCCGAAGATCACCAGGATGGCACCCGCGCCCACGAGATAAAGGAGCCAGGGGCTGGGCAGCAGGGTCCCGATGGTCCCCAAGGCCACTGCGGTGAAGACGCTTGAGGCCACCGCACCGATCGCGATGGAGTAGATAATGGTGCTTTTCTTGATGTTGAGCATCACGGCGGCGAGAGCGGCCCAGGAGACGCCGAAGGTGAAGGTGAACACCACCACACCCAGGCCGAATCCCTTCTGACCCACCCGGCGTTCAAACTCCTTGGCGTTCCTCTCCAAGCGGGCCCGGATACTTCCGGATTTGGCCCAGGCGCCGCTGGTGATTCTCCTTAGCAGACGATTCTCGTAAATTAACCGGTAACGGATGACCTCTAAGATGAGAAACCAGATTGGGACCAAGGCGGCGTGGACGATGCTCACGAGTACAGCTGTTTCGATGATGGACAATCCTTGGGAAAAACAGTAGGGCGTGGAGCCAAGGGGGCCGAAGATGAAGGTTGAAACTATAATGAAAAGAAAGCTTACCAAGGCATCATCCCGTTAATTGTCTGTTGTCAAAGAAGAAGAGATTTTTGGTTCGTTTTTCAATGCAGCATTGATGCATGCCGCCCGGCCAATTTTTCCTCGGCCGATTGAGCCTGATAAAACTTGACCCACCGTTTGGACAGCTTAGGGTCCTCATTTTCTAAAATCGGTCGCGGTTTGAAGATCAGCAGGTGGTAGCGGGGGGTGGAACTTCAGAGACCGGCAACCGCCGTTCTCTCTTGAACCACCGACTTCCGGCACCCGTGTCTTGGCACGGATGACTCCGGGTCTCGCAGGAGCGCCAAACCCACGGCTTGACGCCTTATGAGCTTCGCCCGTGGTTCTCCCACGTCCGGCGGGCACTCCATGCTGCCCTACCCTTGTAGGCCCGAGGCTCGCTACGGAGGGTAGCTCTCCCGCTACCGTGAAACCGTGTGCTCCTTTGGAGATAAATGGGTTGCGGTTTTTGCGTTTCTGAACTTCTAAAGGTGCTGTTTGGGCATCAGCACTCTGCGCAGGTAGTTGCCTAGGATGGCGCCTGTCCCGGTGAGGAAGGTGAAAATGGTTACGAAATAAAGGAGGTAGTTGCTGATGAGCAGGTAGAGGAACTGCTCCGCAGTTATCGTGTATCCGGCCGTTGAGATCATTGCCAGCAGGTCCGCGAGGCTGGTCTGGTAGAGGGTGAGGTGGGCCGGCAGAAACAGAGCGGCCAGAGTCAGGGCGGCGTTGGCGGCGCCGGCTCTGAAGAGGGTTGACCACTTCGTCGTGTTTTTTACCAGATAGCCGGTCAGGACGCCACCGAACAGAGGCGAGGCCACGCCGCCGCCGATGAACTGCGCGGTAATTGCCGAGAAGAGGAAGCCAACCACCACGGGGACCGCGAAGAGCTTTCGGTCCAGCTTGCGGCTGAAGATGAAGAACAGCAAGGCTAGCAGCACTGCCCCGAATATCGCGTAGGCGGCCCTGAAGGTGAACTCATCCATCAGACCACTTTAGAGTAAATGGCTCGGGTGAGAATAAAAAGTATAAGCTATCAAGGCGTTATTATCCCTTGGTGCTCGTGTGAAGGTCTATCTGGACAACGGCACGACTACACCGGTCGCTAGAGAGGTTGTGGAGGCCATGCTTCCCTACTTCACGGAGAAATTCGGCCATCCTATTTTTCCCTATACACCGGGTCTGGAGGCGGCCGAGGCTGTGGAGAGATCGCAGCGGATCATTGCGGGGACCATCAACGCCAGGCCGGAGGAGGTGGTCTTAACTTCCGGGGCGACCCAGTCCAACGACATGGCCATCCGCGGCGTTGCCTATGCCAACCGCCATCGGGGCCGGCACATCATCACTAGCAGGGTGGAGAATCCCTCGGTTCTGAGGGTCTGCGAGAGGCTGGAGAAGGAGGGCTTCAAGGTCGATTATCTTCCCGTGGATAAGGAGGGCTTCGTCGACACCGCCGAATTGGAGAGGCGGCTTACCGAGGAGACTATTCTGGTGAGCGTGGCCAACGTGAACGATGAGATCGGTACCATTGAACCTGTCGAGGAGATCGGCGAAATCCTCAGCGGACGCCGGGAAAAGGTGTACTTCCATGTCAACGCGGCGGCGGGCTATGGCAGGGTCAGAGTTGATGTGAAAAAGATGGGTGTCGACCTGCTGAGCCTGAGCGCCCATAAGGTCCACGGCCCGAAGGGGGTCGGTGCCCTTTTTATCGCCGAGGGGACGCCGATCGAGCCCGTGACCTATGGTTACATCTCCATGTTCAAACTGAAACCCGGGACGGAGAACGTGCCGGGCATCGTGGGATTTGGCCGGGCCGCCGAGCTGATGGCGGAGAACTTCGGCCGCGATGTCGCCCACATGAGGAGGTTGCGCGACAGGCTGCTCTCCGGACTTGAGGAAATCCCCTACACCGTGATCAACGGTCCTCGCGGGGAGAAGCGCAGCCCGGCAAACGTCAGCTGTTCCTTTAAGGGGGTGGAGGGGGAGTCGATGATGCTGCACCTTGATTTGAACGGGATCTCGGTTGCCACGGGTTCTGCCTGCTCTACGACCAAGCTGCAGCCCAGCCATGTCCTCACGGCGATCGGGGTCAAGGCCGCGGTTGCTCACGGCACGATAAGGTTCACCCTGAGCCGGTATAACACTGAGGAGGAGGTAGATTACACGCTGAGCGTGGTGCCGCGGGTGGTGGAACATCTCAGGAGGATAAGCCCGGTGAAGCCGGAGCAGCTGTGAGGTGGTGAAATGTCGGTAGAATATACTGAGCGCGGGATGCTCAAGTACAGCGAGAAGCTGCTCGAGCGCTTCCGGAACCCGAGAAACATCGGGGAGCTGGAGAACCCGACCGTAGTGGCGGAGGAGGGCGACCCCCAGTGCGGGGACATGTTCCGGATGTTTTTGAAGATTGAAAACGACCGCATAGTCGACGCCAAGTTCCTCTCCTTCGGATGTGCGGCTAACATCGCCACCGGTGATGTGACTGTGGATTTAATTAAGGGGAAGACGGTCGCTGAGGCCGAAAAGCTGCAGATCAAGGAAATTGCCGAGGCACTGGGAGGACTGCCGGTGATAAAGATGCACTGCGCCGTGCTTGCCTACAAAACGCTGAAGAAAGCTCTCGCCGAGTACCGAAAAATAAAGTCCGGCGGCGGGCCGCAGGGATGATGACGGTGGCTGGAAGCAGGGTCACCGTTCCTAGGTTCCGGGAGGACTGTCTGGCTTTTAGGGGGATCGATGTCAGGGAACTGGTCGGGGTCAGGAAGGACGCCCTGCTCTACGTGCAGCCCTGCACCTCGGAGCGGGGGAAGCTGATGGCCGACATCGAGCTCACCAAAGATATCGATTCCCGATTTTTCGACCCTGGGAAACTCTGTGCCCTGTTGAGAGTTCACCGCCACCGGTTTGCCGACCTCAGGTGCAGCGAGGCGCTCGGTGTGGCCAAGCTGAGGTGGGGCGGTCGGGACATCAGCATCTTCAAGAATGGGAAGATCAAGATCCAGCAGGCGATGGACCGGGAGGAGATATTGAGGGTCGCCAACTCCGTCTCGCGCCTAATCTGGGGTGCTGCGGTATGCAGCGTTTGTGGAGAGCCGGTGTTAAACTGTGTCTCGGGAAAGTGTGGGAAATGTCTCCGGCCTGAGGAGGAGCCGCTGGAACTCTCGGAGATTACCGGAGCGGAGCTGCTTCGGCAGGGGCACGCTGCACTGGAAGGCTTAGAGGGACTCCCCTCTCAAGATTACGAGAACAGGCTCCAGAGGGCCAGATTTCTGGCTTTGCATTTCACGATGGAGACGCCGCGCAAGGAGGAGGCCCTCTTGGGTCTGCTGTTGCTGGCTAGAGCGGAGCAGCTGGAATCTAAGTTGAAGGAAGAGAAATAGGTCGGAGTTATTCGAGGCCCCACTTCTTGGACATTTTCACGATGAGGAAGATCACCAGCGCGACTATCAGAAAGGTTATCAAGGCGCCAAGGAAGTGGCCGACCCGGAAGGGACCGACTTCTATTGTTTCCCACGTCGCCCCCGGGACTGCCAGCTGGATTATCGGCATGATTAGGTCGTTCACCAGTGCCTGTACTAGAGCACCTAGGTAAAGACCGATGATGAAGGCTACGGCCATCCCCACCACCTTGTATTTGCTGATGAATTCCATGAATTCGGCGATGAACCCCTTCTTCACCGGTGCCGGCGGTGCGGGCTTTGGTTCCAAGAGCTTTCTGATTTGGCGCAGCTCTTCCAGAATCTCGTTATTATCGGCCAAGCGGTCACCAGCCCAGTTGAAGGCAATCCCTTGAGCTTAAATTTTTTAGGGTGCGGTAGATCACTCAGCCCCTCCGGCTTTTTATTGCCCTGAGGACTTTTTCCGGCGTGAAGGGAGATTCGGTGAACCTGATGCCGATGGCGTTGTAGATGGCGTTGGAGATGGTGGGCAGAACCCCGTCCATGGCCGGCTCCCCGATGGGCTTGGCGCCGAAGGGACCGGTGGGATCGTAGCTGGGCACGAGGATGGTCTTTATCTTAGGGATGTCGGGAGCGGAGAAGATCTTGTAGTCCCTGAAGGAGGGATTCAGCACTCGGCCGTTTTCATCGAAGACGAATTCTTCGATGAGGGCGTAGCTGATGCCGTTGACGATCGATCCCTCAACCTGACCTTCGGCCAGCGTCGGGTTAATGGCCGTGCCACAGTCGACCGCGCACACGTAATTGAGGACCTTGACTTGTCCCGTCTCCATGTCGACCTCGACCTCGGCGAACTGGGCCGTGAAGGTCTGCGGGTGCAGGTGGCTGTACTCGGACGCCGTGGCCGCAATTTGGAACTGGTTCTTACTGTACATGGCGCGCTTGGCTATCTGTCCGAACTCCAGCCTTTTGCCGCTCTGTTTTGAGACCACTCCCTTGTTCTCCAGCCTCAGGTTCTCTGCGGGCTCGTTCAGCATCTCCGAGGCCACCTTGAATATCTGCTTCTTGATTTCCTCGGCAGTTTTGATCACCGCCAGTCCTGAGAGGTAGGTGGTTCCCGAGGCGTAGGCCCCCTTGTCGTAGGGGGTGACGTCGGTGTCAGTGGCGTAGACAATTACGTCCTCCAGCGGGATGTTCATCGCCTCGGCAAAGATCTGGGAGAGCACGGTGTCGCAGCCGCCGCCGACGTCGCTGGCGCTGATGAGGAGGTTGAAGGAGCCGTCCTCGTTCATCTTCGCCGTGACCGAGCTCGCGTCCAGCAGGGCGACAGTGCCACCGTGTACCGTGCAGACCATCCCCACACCGCGCCTGATCGGACCCTCCGGCTGGTTGCGGTAGCGCTCGCGCTTTTCCCTCCACCCGAAGGCCTCGGCGCCCCGGTCGATGCATTCGGGCAGGGCGCAGCTGTCGACCTTCTGCTCGGCACCCTTCCCGATCTCGCTCAGGGCGCTGAAGATGGGCGAGGTTTCCCCGACCCGGATGGTGTTCTTCTTCCAGAACTCGACCGGGTCCATGCCGATCGCGTGGGCCATCTCGTCCATCATGATGCCCATGGCGAAAGTTCCCTGGAGGACGCCGTAGCCCCGGTAGGCCCCTGCGTTGAGCAGGTTAGTGTAGACGGTGTCCCCGATGAACTCGATGTTCTGGCACCGGTAGAGGGGCAGCGTCTTGGCACAGGTGCTGCCGAGGACTGTCATGCAGTGGGGACCGTAGGCCCCAGTGTTGCTGATCACGCGCATTTTGATGGCGGTGACGGTCCCGTCCTTCTTCACCCCCGTCTTCACCCTCATCACCATCGGGTGGCGGGTCCTCGTGGAGACAAAGACCTCGGGCCTGGTGAAGACGAGCCTGACCGGCCGCCTGGTTCTCAGCGTGAACATGGCGCAGACATCCTCGACGACGATTTCCTGCTTGGACCCGAACCCGCCGCCGATGCGTGGCTTGATCACCCGGATCATCCTCTCCGGCAGTTGCAGGCAGTGGGCGATAATCCGGCGCGCGTAGTAGGGGACCTGCGTGGAGCTGCGTACCACGATTCTCCCCGTATGGTCGAGGTAGCTGATGCAGGAGTGGGGCTCGAGGGCACAGTGCTGGGCATAGTGGTTTTTGACCGTGTGCTCGATCACGATGTCGGCCTCGCTCAGCCCGCGGTCGGAGTCTCCAGTCTTGACCTCGATGTGGGCGCAGTGGTTGTGTTTGGGATCGTAGAAGAGCGGCAGAACCTGGTGACAGTCGGGTTCATCGTGAATCACCGGCGCCCCTTCTTCCATCGCCTTTTCCGGGTCAAAGACCGCCGGCAGGACCTCGTAGTCGACCTTGATCAAGCGGAGGGCCTTTTCCGCGATCTCCTCCGTCTCCGCGGCCACGGCAGCCACCCTGTCGCCGACGTAGCGCACCTTGTTGTCGAACATCACCATGTCGTAAGGCGAGGGCTCGGGCCAGCCCTGTCCCGCGCTCGTGTGCAGCACCCTCGGCACGTTTTTGTAGCAGAGCACCGCGTGAACTCCGGGCAGCGCTTCGGCCGCGCTGGTGTCAATGTCCCTGATGCGGGCGTGGGCGTGGGGGCTCCAGAGGATCCTGGCGTGAAGCATGTCCTCCAGCTTGATATCATCGGTGAAGAGCGGCTTTCCTCTCGCCAGCGGAGCGGCATCGATCTTCCTTACGCTTTTTCCCACAACTTTAAAGTTTTTCATCGTTTTTCACCCCGCATGCGTTCAGCGGCCAGTTTGATGGCCTCGATTATCTTGACATAGCCGGTGCAGCGGCAGAGGTTTCCCTTTATCGCCTGCCGGATTTCCTCCTCGCTGGGGTTCGGATTTCTATCTAGCAGCGCCTTGGCCGAGATAATCATCCCCGGCGTGCAGTAGCCGCACTGGATGGCCCCGGCGTCGATGAAGGCCTGCTGGATGGGGTGCAGGTTTTCATCCGTTCCGATGCCCTCGATGGTAGTGATGTCCCTGCCGTTGACGGCGACGGCCAGCGTCAGGCAGGACAGAATCGGCTTTCCGTCGAGGAGGACCGTGCAGGCGCCGCACTCACCGGTCCCGCAGCCGTATTTGGTTCCCTTCAGCCCCAGCTCATCCCTGATCACGTTCAGCAGCAAATCCTTGGGCCTGACGGTCAATTTTCTTTTTCTCCCGTTGATGGTGAACTCTATTTCTCGCAACATCACTTCCCTCCTCCAGCCCTTCCCAGCGCCTTTACCAGCGCGCGTTTCACCAGAGCTTTACCCGCTTCAATTTTATACTCCGGATGGGCCCGGATCGATGTTGGCCGGCACTGGAACTTCTGGCAGGAGATTTCGGCAGCCAATCTGATAGTTTCTTCGTCCAGCTTTTTCCCTTCCAGGATTTTTTCTGCTTCTCTGGGCCGGAGCAAAGTGGGGCCAACCCCCCCACCGATTGCGATCCTGGCTTCCTGGCACACACCTTCCTTGTTTAGCGTAATCCTAGTGGCCACGTTTACCATGGCTAGGTCTTCGGAAGTTCTCGACAGCTTGATAAACGCCGTCCCTGAGTGCCCTGGAGGTTGCCTGACGGTAATCTCGGTCAGTAGCTCGTTGTTCATCCTAGTTTTCCTTACGCCTACGAAAAATTCATCAAGCGGCAGCGTCCTTTCCCCGTTAATCCCCGCTATTTTTACCTGAGCGTCAAGGGTCACCAGCGCTGGCGGCAAGTCGGCGGAGGGGATTGCGTTGCAGATGTTGCCCCCGATGGTGGCCATGTTTCTGACCTGAACGGTTCCCAGCGCCTTTACCGCCTCCGTGATGAGCCCGTATTTTTCTCTAACGATCGGGGACTCTTCAATTTCCGCCAAAGTGGTCGCCGCGCCAATCCTAAGGGCACCACCATCCTCGATGATGTATTTCAGTTGGGGGATTTTCATGATGCTGACTAAAAATTTCGGCCTGATTTTTTCGTCCTTCATGTCGACCAGCAGGTCGGTGCCGCCGGCAATCACCTTGGCCCCAGCGCCGAACCTGTTGAGCAAGTTTATCGCTTCGGAGATCGTCACGGGCTCGAAGTACTCAAAGTCCCAGAGCAGAGCACGGTTGTAGGTGTTCGTGATATTACCCGCCCCCTATGACGACTCCAATCCAGATACTGTCCCCATCCTTTAATGTTTTATCCAGCGGGGCAAGTTCCTCGTTCACAAAGGCGCGGAGGTGCTCGATTTCGTTTTCACGAAACCCAATTTCCAGCAACGTCTCCCTAAGGGTGATGTCGGAAGGCAGCTCCATCTCAAAGACATTTTCCTTGCGGACGGGCTTGAGCCCGGGCATCAGTTCAACCTTGACGCGGATGCTCATCGAAATCCTCTTTTTGCAGGAAATTCTCGACCTTGATGCTTTTATGGTTAACCTGCCAAGGTGGTCGGTGTTGTGTGGAAGCGTTTGGCGATTTTTCAGACTTCAGCCAGTTTCCTTATCCTTTTCAACCGTTTGCTGCGTTCGCCCAGCTTGCCGCGCACCCTCAACAAAGCCTGTTCTTTTTTCTCCGCCTTCAGCCTGGCCTTCTTCAGTTTGGCGTGGGTGAGCTTCAGGGCGATCTCCTTTTTTCTCGCCTTGGCCCGGGCCTTGCCGAGCTCGATGGCCCTAGCCCTCAATACGGCCTCCTGCTGCCTTTTGGCTTGTTCCAGCTCCTCCAGCTTTCTTTCGTATCTTTTGACGGCGGCCCGGGTGTGAATTCCAGCCCCGAGAAGGATTGCCCCGAGGATGATGCTGCCTAGAGCGGCCCGGTTGGTTGTGATCCAGGAGAAGATCCATGTTTGATTTTGTAGATAACCCAGCAACACCAGCAAGAGAAATAGTGCCCCCAGAAATATCAGAAAGGCGCCAAGTCCGATGAGGGTGGTGCCATATTGCCCTCTTTCCACCATGGCTCACCGAACATTTATAATTTTAATAACATATATATCTGCCTAAAGTTCCTGAGGATTTGATTTGTTAATTTTTAAAACTCCGTTTTTAAGGTTCATTTTGATGGAAAAATAAATTAATATACAAAAAAGAGGAAACACTAAATTATGAAAGTTGATAAAAGGAAAAAGGTAAATCCTGAAGTTTTGAAAAAGATGCGGGAATTGAGAAGTCAGGGCATGACTTATCAGAAGATAGCGAAGGAGCTCAATCTGTCCTATCTCACCGTTTACAAATATCTAAACATCGAGAAATATCAGAAGGTCAAGACGGAGCCAAAGGAAGGGGCCGCGGTTCCGAAGGAAGGCGCGGCCGCTGAGAAAAAGCCGGGGTTCTGGTCAAGGCTGAAGGCGAAGCTGGGAAGCTAGCGGATCAATCATTTTTCAGCTCCCGCCTGTTTTTTAAGATGCGGGCAGGATGATATAACAGGATAATATGGCAAGCCGCCGATAAAGTAATGGGTGATAAAATGAAACCGCAGTGCGAAATAGTGAGCGGTCAAGTGTTGCCCACGATTCGAGCGATGGTAGTGAAGGACCTGGTCAAGCGCTACGAGTTCAGCCAGGTGGAGGTGGCGCGGAAGCTCGGGATCACGCAGCCCGCAGTCAGCCAATACCTGAGTGCACTTAGGGGGAAGAGCCATCTGGAAAAGAAGCTGATGAAGTTAATCGGCCAGGATATCAGGAGCCTCGCCGACGATGTTGCCAGCGGCAAGCTCACCCAGCCAGATTTGGTCCGACGTTACTGCGCTATATGCAGCTTGATGAAAAAGAAAGGGCTTTTTTGAAGGCGGTTTAATACTTTAAAGTTGCGTGGCCTGTTTGGTTTTACGGTCATCAGACTTCCAGCGTCAGGGACACGGCTTTTTGAATGTGTTCGGCGAGTACGAGCACCGCATCCTCGAGGCGATTCTGCGATCGGATGGCGTGGCCTACCAGGACAAGCTCAGACGTGAGCTCGACATGTCGAAGTCAAAGCTGAGCGCGCTGGTGAAAAACCTGGAGCACAAGCACGCCATAACTAAGGAGCGCTATTTCAGGACCAATATCCTGAAGGTTAACCGGGAATTTTTGGGGAAGTAAATTTCATCCGCGCAGGCCGGCAGGACGGGCGGTCAGGTATTGGGACCAGAATTTCTAACCGAGGATTTTGATTTCGCTGGTGAGGAGCGCCCTCTCCCGTTCGCTGAAGACGCCGAGGTCGACGGGCAACAGGAAGATGGCGTCGCTGTCGATGAAGTTGAAGCGTTTCTCCTGGAGGAATTTGTATACCATGTCAAACCCGAAACGGCTCGTCAGGTATTCCAGTCCGTCCAGAAGCACGATCGACTCCCGATTGTTTTTAACGAACTCCGAGATCCTCATGCTGATGTTCTGAAGGCTGTCGATGGCTTCAAAATCCTTTAGGGGCACGGAGGACAGCAGGATGATGTTTTCCTTAGGTATCCCGAACTCCATCAGTTTCTCGGGCGCCTCCCGCGTAAAGCAGATGCCTGGGACGCCGAGCAGCATGAGCTGGGCAGCGATATTGTAGGCCGCCCGGTGGGACCGGAGCAGGTAGCACTCGCCTGGTGAGAGTTCGTTAGTGCGGTAGATGAACTTCAGCTGTTCCTTTTCAAAGTTCTTGCGCATGATGATTAAGGCTAAGGCGTTGGCAACCGCTTGGAGGACTTCCTCTTCAGCTTCATTGCGGCGGTGGCCCTCGCTGACGTAGAGGTTGAGCACACCTAACAGTTTTTCCTCCGCCAAGATCGGGACGCAGTAATGGCCGTGTGGAGTCATTCCCTCGTATCTGGTCTCATGGTTTTCGTCCACGTGGTCGGCGAAGATCAGCTTCCTCTCCAGCGCCGCTTTTCCGCAGAGGCACCTGCCGAGGGGGACTGAGGCACAGGATTTCTGCGGCGGTCCCGAAAGGTTGCTTTGAACCTTCATTGTCAGAGCGTTTTTCTCCCCGTCAAAGAGAAAGATGGCGCCCCGCTGCTCAAGGCCGAGACACGGAAGGAAAAGGATGATTTCAAGGGCACGCTTCAGCAGCTTCTCCAGAGATAGCTTCAGCGGGAGGCTCAGCAGGGAAACGATAGCGGTCTGAATGTCGACGCTGCGCTTGAGCTGGGTTTCCATCTGCTGGCGCTCGGTGATGTCCTCGATGGCCAGCAGGACCATCGGCTCCTCGGTTGGGCCAATTCGCATCTGCCGGGCGTTCAACATCATGATCTTCCTTCCGATGTGTGGGAAGTCGTGCACGACCACGAATTCCTTGAAAGTGGTGTTTTTCTCAACCACGTCTTTCAACAGCCTCCGCAGCTCCGGGATGTCCCACTGCCGGTTGCCTAGGTCGAACAGCGAGTACCTTTCCGTCTCCTCCCGGGTCACCTTGAAGCACTCGTAGAAGGCGCGGTTGGCCGAGACCACTTTCATCTCGGCGTCGAGCACCACCAGGGGCTCGTGCACGGTTTCCACGATTGTCTCCGCGTAGGCGCGCGCTCGTTCCAGGGCCCGTGCGGCCTCCAACCGTTCGGTGATGTCACGAGCCAGGATTTGGAAACCTTTCAGTTCTCCCTTCTCGAAGATGGGTGAAGTCTTCAGTTCAAAGGGCACTATCCTGCCGTCTTTAGTCCTGACTTCGACCACATATGGGGGCAGTCTCTTGGCACCCTCCTTCCACATTTTTATCCGCGCCAGTGCAACCTTGTAAGAATCCGGCGTGAGGACGTCCTTGATGTTCATCTTCATGACTTCGTCTGGCGTGTATCCGGCCACATCCTCCACATTCCTGCTGATGTAGGTGCAGTTCCCTTGCAGGTCTATGCGGAGAAGAATGTCGGCGACGTTATCCGCGAGGCTTCGGTATTCCTCTCGAGACTTCCTTAACTCCTCAAGGGCCTTTTTGAGCTTGGTGATATCCTTCCCCACAACGCTGACGGCCTTGACCTCACCGGTTCTGGCATCCTTAACCGGGCTGATGGTCCTCAGGAAGAA
>NZ_JBMFOX010000023.1:0-20674 GCF_049969415.1 Hadarchaeum sp. (SeqCode) | reverse complement strand
CTGGTGAGGACCATCGACAAGGACATGGGGGAAATTTCACCCGTGGCCATGCGCGGGATCCCGGTGCTGGCCCTGCATGGCAACCACGAGCGGAGGACCAAGGGACTGACCAACCCCGTCGAGGCGCTTGAGGCCGCGGGGCTTTTAATCCACCTGCACCACAACTCGCTCGTCTTCGAGGAGGGCGGCCGGTTGGTGACCATCCACGGCATGAGCAATGTCCCGGAACAGTACGCCGTCAAGGTGCTCAAGATGTGGAACCCGAGGCCCGTGGCAGGCGCCTTCAACATCCTAGCTCTCCACCAGTCGATTGGGCAGTACGTGTATTCCGGGGAGGAGGCGCCGACGCTCGACGTTTCCGACCTTCCTCCCGGCTTTGACCTTTATCTCTGTGGCCACATCCACTACCGCAGCGAGGCCTTGGCCCACGGCAGGCCGCTCATCTTCCCCGGCAGCACCGAGCGCACGCAGCTGATCAAGGTGGAGGCGGACGTGCCCAAGGGATTCTACCTGGTGGACATCGGGGAGAGCCTTAGCCTCGAGTTCATCGAGCTGAAGACGCAGCGTGACTTCCATTATGTGGAGATGAGGTTTGACGGTGCCACGATTTCTGAGATCGACAATGCCGTCCGGTCCAAGCTGAACGAGCTCCTGCAGCGGCCCAGGAAAAACAGCCGCAAGCAGCCGCTGATTCGGTTGCGGTTGATGGGGACGCTGGCCAAGGAGGTCTCCCGGAGCGAGTTCGACGACAGGCTGATTGCAGAGGAATTTGCCGACCGGGCCATCGTCGTCATCGGCAAGGCCGACCTGCAGGTGCCCGACATCGGGGAGAAGGTGCAGCTGCTGCGTGAGCTCAGGGAGCAGCGGCTGTCGATGGATGAGACCGCCATGCGCTTACTCGAGGACAGCCTCCGCGATGCCGCCCACGTGAGGATGTTCGACGTCAGGTCCCTCTACAGCCTGCTCGTCGCGGACAGAGTGGAGGAAGCGCTCCAGAGCGTCTACCGGGTCGTGGAAAGCTTGGTGAACACCGACGTGGGGGAAGAGAAGGATGATCACGTTCGTCAGGCTTAAGAACTGGAAATCCCACCGCGAGACGGAGCTCGTCTTTGGCGACGGGACCAACGTCCTCGTCGGCATCATGGGATCGGGGAAATCCTCAGTGATGGACGGGATTACCTACGCACTTTTTGGAACCCTGCCTGCGATTCAGTCCCGTCGCATCAAGCTCGAGGACCTGATCAACAGCAGACCAAAGCCGCTGGACCGGGCCGAGGTCGAGGTGCATTTCCTGAGCCCCGCGGGCGAGGAGTACTCGGTCAGGCGGGTGATCGAGCGTGGGGCCGGCACCACGCTGGCGGAGCTGAGAAAGGCCAGCGGAGAACTCATCGAAGGTCCAAACTCCTCTCGCGTTACCGAGGCTGTCGGGTCAGTCCTAGATTTGGATTACGATCTCTTTGAGCGGGCGATATACTCGGAGCAGAACCGCTTGGACTATTTCCTCACCCTGCCCCGGGGCCGAAGGATGGAGAGCATCGACGAGCTGCTGGGAATAAACAAGCTCGAGAAGGCGCGGAAGAGCTTGGGCTCCATGGTCAACCGGATCAACGAGCGCGCCGAGGAGAGGGAGGTGTCGGTGAAGAGCCTCCGGCAGGACCCAGCTATTTCTGCCCTGCCCCGATATCTCCAGGAGCTTTCTGATCTCGATTCGTCGCAGCGGGAGCTCCAGGCCCGGCTGGGGCAACTGCGCACGGAGCTGGAATCACTGCGGGTGCAGGACCAGCAGTTCCGAGCCCTCGAGCAGGAGCTCCGGCGTTTGGAGCAGTCCAAGCGGGCGCTGGAGAGCGCGGCGGAAACTCTGAAGAGGAGCATCGACGAGCTGCGGCAGAGGCTCGGACATTACACCGAGCAGCCTGTGGAGAAAATTAGGGCCGAGGTGAGCGAGGTTGAGTCTGCCCTGGCCGCTAGAGCCGCCAGCCTTAACTCGGTGCTTTCAGGCTTCACCGAGGTCAGCTCGCAGTTGCGTGGTCTTGAGGCCAAGAAGGCCATGACCCGCGAGGCCGCTGAGAAGCTCCACAGGGAAATCGAACGCCGGCGAATGGCGCGGGCCAAGCTTGAGGAGCTGAGGCCACTAGTGGCCGCCAGCCCGGTGGAGAGGATCCAGGATGAGCTCAGGCGGGCCGAGGAGGCTCTGGCCGGCTGCCGCGCCAGAATCCAGGACCTGAGCGCCGCGCTGGAGGAGCTCGCCGGCGCCGGCGCCGTCTGCCCGGTCTGCGAGGCCCCACTTACGGAGAGGAGAAAGGAAGAGCTGCTGGGACAGCGCCGTAGAGAGCAGGAGGAGCTGGAAAGAAAATGCCGGGAGTTCGAGGCCCAATCCCGGGAACTCCAGGAGAAGTTGCGCCGGGCACGCGACTTACATCAGAACCTACTGCTGTTGGAGAAGGAGGTGGAGCCGCTGCCCAGCCTGGAGCAGGAATACGCTGAGGCGCTGAGGAAGATTTCAGAGCTTGAGACCGCTGCACCCGAGCTGGAGCTGAGGAGGAAAACCTTGGCCGGAGAGATTGAGCGGGTCAGGGGTGAAGTTGACGACCTGAACCGGCGGCTGTCCCTGCTGAAGCAGACCCTTCAGAACCGCATTGACCTGGATTCTCAGGTTCTTGACTACCGTTCTCGACGCGACGAGCTCTTCCGGGTGCAGCGGAAGCTTGATGAGCTTGGAAAGTCCTACGACGAGGCAAAGGCCGAGGCCGTCCGCAGGCGGGTGGAACAGCTCGTGGGGCTGCTAGAGGGGCTGCAGGCGGAACTCCGGGGCAAGGAGCAGCTGATGGCGGAGAAGAGAAGGCTGGTGGAAACGGTGCGGGAGAAGCTGAAGCTGATAAAATGGTACGAGGCCGAGGCTAGGCGGCTCCGGGAAGCCGCCCAGGCGATGAGCACGATCCAGACCGCGCTGGCCCGGACCCAGACCTTGATGAGGAAGATGTTCATCGAGGGCGTCAATCTAGTGATGAACGACCTCTGGGACAGCATTTACCCCTACGGCGACTTCGTCGGCATCCGGCTCGGCGTGGAGAACGGGGAGCGTGGTGACTATGTGCTCCAGCTAAGGGACCGGTCGGGAAACTGGATTCCCGTGGACGGGATTGCCAGCGGCGGGGAAAGGACTGATGCCGCCCTAGCGCTGAGGATCGCCTTCTCGATGGTGCTGGCGCCGAAGCTGAGCTGGATTGTCTTCGACGAGCCCACCCACAACCTGGACTCCGAGGGCATTCAGGAGCTGGCCAAGGTCCTGAGGGACCGCCTTCCCGAGTTCGTCCGCCAGATCCTGCTGATAACCCACGAGGAGAGGCTGGAGAACGCAGTGAGCGGTTACCTTTACCGGTTCACCCGGAACAAGCGTGAAGATGAGCCCACCAAGGTGGAGCAGGTGACCGTTCCGGAGCTTTACGACTGAGCCCGGGTGTGTGGTTCGAGGTCTTTGACTACTTTTTCCACAATCGCCGCTGCCCTGCCGAGATATCTGCGGTAGTCGAGCAGTTCCCCGAGTTCCTCCTTCGGGATGAACTTGGTAACCGCCGGCTCGCGGGAGAGCACCTCGATCAGCGGCTGGTCGTTGGCGATGGCCACGGCGCTACAACGCCTCATTATGGCGTGAGCCTCGTGGCGGTTCATCCCCCTCCGGGTCAGCTCGATCATTACTGCCTCCGCCATGTTCAGCCCCTTGGTCATCTCCAAGTTCCTCTTCATCTGCTCCGGAAACACGTTCAGTTTGCTGAAGACGAAGATTGCGGTGTTGAGCATCTCGTCCATGATGAGGAAGGACTCCGGGAGCAGCACGCGCTCGCAGGAGGAGTTGGTCAGGTCCCGCTCGTGCTCCAGCACCACATTCTCCATCGCGGCGTGGGCGTGGCCGCGGAGAATTCTCGCTAGGCCACAGATTTTCTCGCAACGGATTGGGTTGCGTTTGTGCGGCATGGTGCTGCTGCCCACCTGCTGCACTGCGAAGGGCTCCGCGACCTCGCCGATCTCCGTTCGCTGGAGGTTCCTGACTTCCCGGGCCATCTTGTCCAGCGTTGAAGCCAGCAGTCCAAAGAACAGGATGAGCTCGGCTAAGCGGTCGCGCTGGACTATCTGGTTGGTCGCCGTGGCGGGAGATAGCTTCAGCTCCTGCATGACCAGGCGCTGGACCTTTTCCGCGTGTTCTCCCCAGGCGGCCCCAGTGCCCACCGCCCCGCTCATCTTCCCGACGAGGACTCGAGGCTTGAGCTGCTCCAGTCGCTCGAGGTGCCTGCCGATTTCCGAGGCCCAGATGGCGAGCTTTAACCCCAGCGTCGTGGGCAGGGCATGCTGGCCGTGGGTTCGGCCCACCATGATGGTGTTCCGGTGTTCCAAAGCCCGGTGGAGGAGTATCACCAGCAGGTTGCGGAGCTGGCGCTCGATGATGCCTAGGCCGTCCCGGATCTGCAGCGCCATCGCTGTATCCAAGATATCGTTGCTGGTGGCCCCGAAGTGTGCATAACGACCGGACTTTCCCGAGACCTCTGCGAGGGCCATGGCCACCGCCATCGTCTCGTGCTGGAACTCCTGCTCGAGCTTTCTCACCCGTTCGATCTTTACCTTTTTAATCGAGGCGCAGCTGGCTATCTTTTTCGCGTCTTTCTTTGGCACCAAGCCGACGCCGGCTAAGGCCTTGGCGAGGGCGGCTTCTACATCCAACATCCGCTGCAGGCTCGACTCGACGTCAAAAATCGACCGCATCTCTGGGCTGCCGTATCTCCACTCGATAGGATGAACGGGCACCTTTCCTCCCTAATCGATGAGGGTCGGCAGAGGATAAAATGCTTTGTTTTGTGATTTCACAGCAGCTCGCGGAGCTCGGCTAGGTTTCTGATGACGAAGTCCGCCCGCTCCTCCACGCCCCAATCCCTCCGCTTTACGAGGATGGTCCTCATGCCCGCGGCCCTGCCACCGTCGATGTCGGTGAACGGCTTGTCACCCACGAAGACGCACTCCTCCGGCTTGACGCCAAGCCTCCGGGCGGCGAGCAGGAAGGGCTCCGGGTGGGGCTTGGTCTGGGGTGTGTCCTCTCCGCTGATGACCACAACGTCAAATTTCTTTATGAAGTCGAATTGCCTCAGCCTCATTTCCTTGATGCCCCTGGTGCCGTCGGTGTCGGTTACTATCCCGAGCTTATAACCGCGGCTCCGGAGGTAGTCCAGCGTCGGTTCGGCATCGGGGTAGGGCCGGCTGTTTTCGGCGAAGGTCTTCCAGTAGATTCGGGTCAGCTCCTCCGGAAGCTCTCGTGGCAGCTTGATTTTCAGCCCCATTTTTTCCAAGAGCATCGGCCACCAGTCGTCGCGAATGTACTTTCTTTCAAAGTTCATCTTGTCGTCCAGCTTAGTGATCAGCCTGAAGAGCTCCTCCTCGTTCACCTCGATGCTCTGCTCTTGGAGATAATTTCTAAGTCTCTGGGCCACCGCGCGGTGACATCTCTCCAGGCCAGGAAAATCATCGATGAGCGTTTCATCGAGGTCAAACAGCACCGCCTTGATTCCCTGCATTTACTTCACCTCAGCACCACCGCAGAACCTCGTGATGTATTCCACCGCGATGTCTCCCGCCCGCTTCAACACCGTCTCCTCAATTCCCGGAGCGCCGCAGACGAGCAGGCAGAGTTCTTTGGTCTCCAGCGTGACCTTGGTCTCCTCAGCATCCCGGTATGGGTAAACTGCGATCAGCTTTTCCTCGTCGCACACCACCAGCTCCGCGCCCTCCAGCACTAGTGGTTGAGCCATGCCGATACCCAGAAATTTTTCCCCTTTTTCTGCCGGCCTCAGCGTGAGATCGCCCTGGAGCTTCGCTGCGTTGAAGGCCCCGAGCGCGATCCCGGTTTGGATTGAAGCCAAGTTATAGGAGTCAACCAGCGTGTTGATTTTGGGCAGCGGCTTCCCGGAAAGAATTCTCCGGATCAGCGCCTCAGCGGCCGGCCTGATCTTGGTCGGGTCTATCCCGGCGCGCCAGAAGAAGTCACGGTAAGCCCTGAAGATGGGCTCGTCCTTGACCGTCTCCAGCCGGTACTTTTCTTTAATTTCTGCGGTGATTTTTTCCTTGAACCGCTCCAACGGTCCGCTTTCCTTCTCCACCCGTAGGTCAGTGAGGCTCCGGAGCAAGACCTGCAGCCCCGGAAAGCGCTGGAGAAGCGGCGGCTGGATGCTAATCCTCATGTACCATCACTCAAGCAGAAGTCTTAATAAATATCCTCCGATGAGGACCATCGCCGCTGGGGCCGAAGAGACCGAAGATTTTCCCATTCTTTAATCTAGTGCTGGCATCGTTGACCGCGAAGATGCCTCCAAAATTCGTCAGCCGCTCGATCTTGATCTCATAACTGTCGCGCATCTGATCGACCCCCAAGCAGCTCCTGAACAAACTCTCGGAAACCGCTGGAGTGCCTTTTCCATTCTGGGACTATTCTTTTTTCGGCCTCCTTTCCTCTTGAGGTAGTCCAGTAATAACGTCGGCGGGGCACGTTCGCTATGGTGCTCCACTCGCCCTTCACGAGACCCTTACTCTCGAGGCGCCGGAGGAGAGGATAAATCGTCCCTGCCTCGGGAACCCACCCGCCGGTCGTTTTGGCAATAGTCTGGATGATTTCATAGCCATACATAGGTGCACCGTTCTCCCTGAGGATCCAGAGCAGCGGGATGCTTAGCAACCCCCGCCTCATCTCTCTTCCGAAGTCCTCCCGCCACACCTGATTCCCGCCCGGCATTTGAATCTCATCCCCATCTGCCCTGGCCTCGTATAAAAATATGCAGTCTGCCGACACATGCCGGATTTTGACCTGTTTCATGGGGAGATGATTCCCTGCCCGGGCGGGATTCTGACTATCGGTGCACCGTCGGCATAGGAGCACCTGATGCCGTACTTCTTCACGCATTCGACGCAGAGGACGGGGTCGCAGAGCCTCGTGGAGAAATATCTTTCCCCGCCGTCAGGGGCCATCGCCACCATGACTCCCTTTTCAATTTCCTCTGCCTTTCTCCTGGCGATGTGGAAGATGGCTCCCGAGCTGGGGCCGACGAAGAGCCCCTCCTGCAGGAAGAGCAAACGGGCGGATTCCTCGGCCTCCTGCGGGTTCACCGTGTAGATTTCGTCCACGTACTCCTTTCTCCAGATGGCCGGGACATGCTGCGTCTGTAGGTTCTTCAGGCCAGGTATCGTCGTGTGGGGCTCCGGCTGAACCGCGATTATTTTTACCTCTGGGTTGTATTCCCGCAGCCTTTTGGAGACTCCCATCAGCGTGCCGCTGGTCCCGATGCCGGCAACGAAGTGCGTGATCCGGCCGTTGGTATCCCGCCAGATCTCCTCCGCGGTGGTCTCGTAGTGGGCCAGCACGTTGGCTGGGTTGGCGAACTGGTTGGGCATGTAATACTTTTCCGGATTTTTGCTGACGATTTCCTGCGCTAGGTCCTCCGCCCCGTCCATGCCCTTGGCCTCCTCGCTCAGCACAATTTTCGCGCCTAGGGAGACCAGCATCTGCCGCCTTTCCAACGTCATGGTCTCGGGCATTACTAGGACGAGGTTGTAGCCCTTGGCCCGGCATACCAGCGCCAGACCGATGCCAGTGTTGCCGCTGGTGGGCTCGATGACGGTCTTGTCCCTGGTGAGCTGACCGGTCTTCTCCGCCTGTTCGATCATATATTTGGCAATCCGGTCCTTAACCGAGCCTCCGGGATTGAACTTTTCCAGCTTGAGGTAGAGCTCGACGTTGGAGTTGGGGTTAAGCCGTTTCACAGGCACCAGAGGCGTGTTTCCGATTAGGTCCAAGATATCGTTTACCAGCATTGCTTCCCCTCCGCCAGTTATAACACCATTATATATATTCGTGAGGTTGTTTTTATCTATTAACCTTAATTGGTACTAGGTCAACTTTCACTGGGTCACTCTTGAGGGTACCGTCTTTGGGCTGTACTGAGTTTGCGGTTCCGGGCAGGACTCTTGAGGAGAAGCTGGGGCTGCTTGAATCCCGGAGGATGTGGCTGGAACTGGTGAACGACGGGGACCGCCGCTTAGAGCCGATTCTGACCACAGTATCCAACTTTAATATCCCAATTCTATCCGTTCAAGCGAACCGGCTGCACTCGTTGAGGCTGCTCAGCGATGACCTTGGAGAACGGAGAGCCGCAACACGCCACGTGGAGGAGACGATGGAGTGGGCGGCGGCGCTGGGTGCCGAGAATGTGGTGACCACGCTCGTCTTCGGGGACCCGGCCGCCAAGGATCCTTACCGACTAGCGCTAGAGATTTTCCGGGACTTCGGTTGGCAGGCGGAGGAGCTGGGCATCACGGTGTCTGTCGAGCCGCTGGGCAGAAACCGGACCTCGTTTTTGCCCCGGGTCTCGGAAGTCCACAGCTTCGTCTCCGAGCTCGGCCAAGAGCACGTCCGCTTGATGGCGGACACGATGCACATCCACGACAGTGGTGACGATGTCCGCGAGGTAGTCATAGAATACCTTGATGAAATCTCCGAGCTGCAGCTCCGCGACACCGACTCCAGACCGCCCGGGATGGGGAGATTGGATTTTTCCGGGGTGATGGAGGCGGTGGCGCGAAAGTTTAAAGGGCTGCTCTGCCTCGAATATAAGCCGGGAGCCAACCCGAAAGCGGAATTTGATTTTACCTGTGGTTTCGTCCTAAGGCTCATCGCTGCGGCTCGATGATCACTTTGAGCGAATCCCTCGCCTCGGCAACGAGCCTGAAACCCAACCCCGTCTCCACGAGCGGCAGCCGGTGTGTGATCATCTCCTCAACCCTGAGAAGCTTACGTGACAGTAGCTCCAGCGATTCCTCAAGGTCTCGGGGAGCCGCACCGTAGGAGGTCATTATGATTATCTCATCGCGCCAGAAGTCAGCTAGGGGAACCTGGATTTCAAAGCTTGGTTCCGGCACCGCGAAGAAGAGAATTGTTCCTCCCCGGTCCACACACTTCATCGCCTGCCTGCTCGCCGAGGCCGCCCCCGTGCACACGATAACCTTATCGGCCCGTCTGCCGTCGTTAAGCCGGCGCAACCTTTCCTCAACGTCTTCACTTGCGTTGATAGCAGCGTCCGCACCGAACTTTTTCGCTGCCCGCAATCGATAGTCGCTGATGTCGGTGGTGAATATCCTTTCCGCCCCCTTTAACCGGGCGAGCTGGAGATGGAGCAGACCGGAGAGCCCGCTGCCGAGGATGAGCACGGTGTCACCTTTCCCGACCTTGGCCAGCCGCTGCGCTCGGACCACGCA
This sequence comes from Hadarchaeum sp. (SeqCode), assembly GCF_049969415.1. Classification (NCBI taxonomy): domain Archaea; kingdom Methanobacteriati; phylum Hadarchaeota (SeqCode); class Hadarchaeia (SeqCode); order Hadarchaeales (SeqCode); family Hadarchaeaceae (SeqCode); genus Hadarchaeum (SeqCode); species Hadarchaeum sp. (SeqCode). The sequence continues at coordinate 11,389 of NZ_JBMFOX010000023.1, read as the reverse complement.
GGCGACGGGTTCGATAAATGTGCCCTCTTCAAATGACATCCCTTCAGGCAGAAGGTAAACCCCTTTCTCCACGTTCAGCTTGGGGACGCGGATGAACTCGGCAAATCCCCCGGGATCGTAGTTGGTGGTGTGCAGAGTCTCGCAGGCCGTCTCGTGACCGCGGCGGCAGTAGCGGCAGGTTCCGCAGGGCACATGGTGGGAGACGAAGACCCTGTCCCCCACCCGGTAGCGACTGACTCCTTCACCGACCTCGACAATCTCACCAGTTGCCTCGTGACCTAGCACTCGGGGGGCGGTTTTGAGGCGGTACCATTCGAGCACGTCGCTGCCGCAGATTCCTGAGGCCATCACCTTGACCAGAATTTCACCGGGACCAATCTGTGGTCTCGGTATCTCCTCCACCCGAACGTCGTTGTTATTGTAGTATTTCGCCACGCGCATGTGGACCCCAATGAAACTAACCGATGTTAAGAAAATACCTTTGCCGCGGCTTACGATGCTAGTATCTGCCCCAGGAATCTCCTGAAAAACATCTCCTGAGTTCTCCTTTCCTCTCTCTTTAACTGGTAGCCGTAGATCACCCCGACTACGAGCCCGACCAGATGGGCCACGTTGGCAATCGAGCCGCCGACCTCGAAGACGACGAGGAGGACGGAGAGGATCCCGAGGCCCAGGGTGGCCATCCAGAGCCGCAGCGGAATGATGAAGAAGAGCAGGACGGGCAGGCGCGGCGCCAGCACCGTTAGTGTTCCCAGCACGCCGAGGATGGCACCGCTGGCGCCCAGCAGCATGGCTTCGGGGGCCGTGAAGAATAGCTGCCCTAGCGCGGCTAGGATTCCCGAGACGAAGAACAGGAAGAGGAACCTCTTGCTTCCTATCCTAGTCTCCAAAATCGGGCCAAACGAGAGCAGGACGAGGCAGTTGAAAAAGAGATGCAGGAACCCTCCGTGGACGAAGATGGAGGTGACTAGCGTCCAGGGCCGGGCAAATACCGTGGCGCCGGACGTTGCTAGAAAATAGAGAAAGGAGCCGTGATCTCCCGGGCGGTAGTAGGCCGATCCTAGCAGGAACTGGGCGGCGAGCTGGACGATAAAGACTGACACGATCAGGACCAACAAAATCAGGCTGGCGGCAGGGCGGGGAAATCCGCGGCGCCTTTTCTCCGGCGGCTTCAAGGTGTAAAAATCGTAGCGGAACTGATACGGTTGCGGCTCCGGAGCCTTTTCCGCCTCGATCGGTTGCGGGGCCTCCTTTAAGGTGACGATTTCCTTACCCTGGCAACCGTGGTTTTCCGGAAGCCGATGTTCGGCGCAATAGTCTCCGCCGCAGTAGCTACACCGGAAGGGCAGGGCCACCTCTTTCCCGCATTTATCGCAAACGGCCATTCTTTCACCCGCAGCTCAAAGAGCCGAGCATCCGCGGCAATTTATCCTTTTCTGCTTGATGACCTCTGGGAATAATTTATTTTCTAAAATTACTTTAGTAGCAGGGGATAGGGTATGGACGAAGCAGATCTCATCGCGAAGGGCGAACGGGTTACCAAGATATCCGTCATCACCCTCGTCACCCTCGGCAGTCTCATGATTATAGTCGGATTTATCTCCGGCAGCGTGGCCCTCAAGGGCAGCGGCGTGGACACCCTTGGTGACGCGCTTGGTTCTGTTGTAGTCCTGATTGGATTGAGAATAATGAGGAAACCACCCGACGAGAGATTTCAATACGGTTATTACAAGGTGGAGACACTGGTCTCGATGCTCGGGGCGATAATCCTCTCCCTGATTGGAATCTGGATCTTTTACGTTTCCTTCCTGGAATTTTTCTCTCCGAAGGAGCTGGGATATCCTACTATTACCTTGGTTCTCTCCGCCGTGTCCTCAGCGGCCTTCTTTCTGTTGGCGGTTTACAAAGGTAAGACGGGCAGGGAGATAAACTCGCTTTCCCTGAAGACCGACGCGCTCGCCTCGGTGACCTCGGGGATGGCGGCCTCAATCGTCTTCGTCAGCCTAGCCCTTTCCTACCTCGGGGTGTACCACGCGGACGCGATTGCCGGGATGATCATGGCAGCGCTGACCTTGGTCATGTCCTACGCCGCGATAAGGGAGTCCTCCTTGACGCTGCTCGATGTCTGCACCTGCACCGATGTCCGAAGCAGCATAGAGAGGATTGCGAAAGGTGTGCCCGGCGTCAGGGAGGTCCGCGAGGTTTTGCTGCGAAAGTCGGGGCCCTACATCATGGGTGAGATGCAGATCAGGGTAGACGGAAGGCTCTCGTTAGAAAGGGCCAACGAGATAGCAGAAAGGGTCGAAAGGCTGGTGAGGAAGCAGGTGCCGGCCCTGAAGCGGTTAACGATTGAGGTCGAGCCAGCAAAGGGGCGGCGTTGATTGCTTTAACGATCGTTTTTCGGGTTGAGCTTAGGATGTAGTTCAGCAGCGTGTAGAGCCAGTCCAGATTAAATAAGACAGTAAAATTTCGGGCAGTTGATGAGGATGTTTAAGATTCACCCTTGGCCTCGATGAAGATCTCTTGGGCTTCTTTGGGCGTCGCGTTTTCGTGGATGATTGCCCGTATCGCCTTGGCCATAGCCACGGGATAATCGTGCTGCCAGATGTTTCTCCCCAAGTTGACGCCAACGGCCCCCTTCTGTAGCGCATCGTACACCCAGCTGAAAACCTCAAGCTCGGAATCCACCTTAGGTCCGCCGGCTATGACAATCGGCACTGGACAGCCCTTCACTACTTTCTCAAAACCCTCCTCGCAGTAATAGGTCTTGACCACTCGCGCGCCCAGCTCGGCGGCGATCCTGCAGGCTAGGGCGAGGTATCTGGCGTCGCGCTTGCCCAGCTCGGTGCCCACGGCGGTGACGGCCATCGTCGGTATCCCGTAGTCCTCACACTCGTTGACGAGGTTGGCCAAGTTGAGCAGGGACTGGTGCTCGTGCTCGCTGCCGACGAAGATCGACATGGAAACCGCGCAGGCGTTGAGCCGTATCGCCTCCCTCACCGAGGTCGTGATGCCCTCTTGGTCGAGCTCTTCCTTCCGGGCCATGCTGGTACCACCTGAGACCCTTAAGATAATCGGCTTCTGGATGGCGGGGTCGATGCAGGACCTCAGGATGCCGCGGGTGAGCATGATGGCGTCCACATAAGGAATAAGTGGTCCAATGGTTTTGCCCGGTTCCTCGAGCTTGGTGGTCGGTCCTTGGAAGTAGCCATGGTCGATGGGTAAAAACATGGCCCGGCCGTCGCGCTGGATGAGCTGGGAGAGCCGGTTCTTCATTCCCCAGTCCACAAAACCACCGCCTTTATTTTCCGCCCGTGATTAAATAACCTTTTCCCGCGGCTCGGGATTTCGAAAGGCAGGACAGGGGTTTATATATCTGGATTGATTTTATCTAATGAGGTTTGTTCATGAGCGACAGAGTTAAAAGAATTCTTTCTCTGTTAGTTATCCTGCTCTTCATACTGTCATCGGCGATAGCTGTGATCATCAGCCTGTTCAGCCAGTAGAAACTTAATTAAGCCGCAGTTAAATTCCATATTGATGCGGCCGTGGTCTAGACTGGTCTAAGCTTACCGCTGCCAAAAGGACTCAGGCCCTCCAAGCCTGTAGCCCGGGTTCAAATCCCGGCGGCCGCACCACTCATTATTCCCGACACTTATGGCGATGGGCCAAAATAATGCCGCCGAAGTTTATTGGTAGCGGCAATGCAGTCAGCTGATTGACATTGCAGCCCGCTTCCAGTGAAATTAGAGCACCGACGTCCAACACCGTTTGCCACGGTTGAAGCCAGTTTCTTTTTTCAAATTTTAGTTTTAAATTGAAGTTTGGAAAATAAAAGATACGTTTTAACCGTTTGGGAACTAAGTTAGTTTGATTTTATGAAAAGTTACGTTCCCGATGCGAGCGCCCTGATGGACGCCCACCTCACCCGCCTGATTAGAAAAGGAGATCTTCAGGGATGCCGAATTCTGGTTCCCAACCAGGTAGTCGCCAAGCTTGAATCTGAAGCTAGGCTAGGCAAGGACTCGGGCTTCAGCGGACTGGCCGAGCTGAGACGGCTCAAGCAGTTCTCCGAGGAGGGTAGAATCAAACTGGAGTTAGTTGGTGAGAGACCGGCAGGCGAAGAGGCCGCTGCAGCTACCAACGCCAGCGTTCGAGAAGTGGCCCGAGTTCAGGGCGCGGTGTTGATGACCAGCGATGAGGTGATGGCTGAGGTTGGTCGGGTGGAAGGTCTGGAGGTCTGGCTCCTCCAGCCCGTGCCCGCAGAAAAGATGCCCAGGCTGCTGGAATACTTTAAACCCGGGGTGATGTCAGTACACCTCAAGGAAAAGGTGCGGCCGATGGCCAAGATAGGGCGGCCCGACAACCTCCGGCTGGAAGTGCTCGATGAAAACCCGCTGACTGAATCCCAGCTGCGGGAGATGGCGCATGAAATCATCGAGCGGGCCAGACAGGATCCGGAGGGGCTGGTCGAGATTGAACGTGCCGGAGCGACAGTGATCCAGTTTCACGAATACCGGATCGCCATTGCCCGGCCCCCATTCAGCGACGGCCTAGAGATCACCGCCGTGCGCCCCATCGTCAAGGTGACTCTGGACGACTATCACCTCTCCGAGAAGCTCAAAAAGAGACTGCGGGAACGGGCCGAAGGGGTGTTGATCGCCGGACCACCCGGGGCCGGAAAGACCACCTTCGCCCAGGCTCTGGCCGAGTTCTATCGCGCTCAGGGTAAGATAGTCAAGACGATGGAATCCCCCCGCGACCTCCAGGTGGCCGACGAGATAACCCAGTACACAGCGTTGGAGGGAGACATGACCAAAACCGCCGACATCCTGCTCTTGGTGAGGCCGGATTACACGATTTACGACGAGCTGCGCAAGACTTCTGATTTTCAGATCTTCGCCGACATGCGGCTAGCGGGGGTGGGAATGGTGGGCGTGGTGCACTCCACCAGGGCCATCGACGCCGTGCAGAGGCTGATCGGCCGGGTGGAGCTGGGGATGATCCCCATGATCGCCGACACAGTAATTTTCATCAAAGAGGGCCAGATCAGGGAGGTGTATTCGCTGAGCACGAGGGTCGGGGTGCCACACGGCATGACGGAGGCTGACCTCGCCCGCCCCATGGTTGAGGTCACCGACTTCGAGACGGGGGAACCGGTGTACCAGATTTATTCCTTCGGTGAAGAGGTGGTGGTGATGCCGGTGAGGCGGGAGACCTCCCGGGACGCAAGGATGAAGGCCGAGATGATCCGGGCGGAGATCAGAAGGCTGGTGAGGGGTGACGTCGAGGTGAAGATGCTATCCGACGACACCGCGGCGGTGATTGCCGACGAGGAAGACATCGCTAGGATCATCGGCAGGGGCGGGCGCACCGTGGCCCGGCTGGAGCGCAAGCTCGGCGTTAGAATTGAAGTTCGTAGCCGGGAGTCTGAAGAAACTTAGGCCATAGTTCGCTAGCGAAGACCATCTTGGTCAAAGCAGTCAAGACAATGTAAATCTTTTTAAAAACATAAGTTCAGTTAAAGACAATGGTGAGCCTTCTCATCAAAGACGCCAGATATGTGATAACGGTAGATTCCAAGCGGCGGGTCATCCGTGACGGAGCCGTGGCCATCGAAGGCACGGAAATAGTCGAAGTGGGTAAGTCTTCGGAACTCAAGCGCAAGTATCCAAGGGCCGAGATCATCGATGCCAGAAATAAGATAGTAATGCCGGGTTTGTTCGACTGCCACGCGCATTCCTACCAGAACATGATTCGCGGCATGGCCTTCGTGCTGCCGCGGCGACAGCGCGGCGCCTTTCTGCTGGGGCCGACGCTGCGCCTGCAGGGGGTTTACACGCCTGAGGACGCCAAGGCCTCGATGGCGCTGAACTGTCTGGAGTACATCAAGGCCGGGGTCATCGGGTTCTGTGATTGGGGAATAAATTTGAGATACAAGATCGACGGCCTTGCTGAGGTGGTGCGTGACTCGGGCATCAGGGGGGTGCTGGGCAAATCCGTCATGGAATTCCCCGACTACGGTTCCTGCAAGAACGTGATCGACAAGGGCCTGATTGAGGATAAGGATGAGTGCATTCGAGACACGATCCGGGCGATAAAGGAGTGGCATGGCAAGGCTGAGGGCAGAATTCAAGTCTGGTTTGGCCCGAGAAGCGTGGGCGCCCTTTCCCTAGAAACATACCGAGAGATCGCCCGGCTGGTGAAACAGTACAAGGTCGGCATCACCTTTCATCTAGCCGAGCTGGGTGAGCTCGATACTGGTTTCATCTGGAACACCTATGGCATGTCACCGGTTGAGTTCATGAAGTCGGTGGGATGGGTTGGTCCGAACGTTAGCTTCAATCACTGTTTGTATCTCACCGGGATTGACTACAAGATCCTGATGGAGACTAAGACAAACGTCGTGCACTGTCCTGGAACTGGGTTTGACACCCGGGTGCAGGATATGTTGCAAATGGGCATCAATGTTGCTTTGGGCTGCGACGGCGGACACGAGACCAACGACATCTTTCTAGCCATGAAGCTGGAAAAGGTGCTCCAGAACCGGGTTCCGAGGCGGGACCTGACCATCCTCTATCCGGAAAAGTTGATTGAGATGGCCACGATAAATGGTGCCCGGTCTCTGATGTGGGACAAGGAGACGGGATCGATTGAGAAGGGTAAGAAGGCGGACCTGATACTGATAGACCTTAACCGACCTTCGTTGGCGCCGATGCTAAACCCTGTCCACGACATCCCATCCCGCGTCCTCGGCGGTGACGTCGACACCGTCATCGTCAACGGGAGGATAATCATGGAGAACAGGGTCGTAAAGACAATGGACGAGGCTAAGGTTATCGAGGAGGCGAGAAGGCGGGCTGAGGAGGTCAGGGAGAGGGCGAGGTACGAAATCGAGTGGCACTGGCCCGAGATCTGAAAATTCGACCCATGGAAAAATTCTGTTGGTAAAAAACCAGTTGGTTGAATCGTAAAATTAGGTATTTAATGGCCAAGTGCTAAGTTCTATGGAGCTGAAAAATATGAGGGATGTTGCCATTATCGGAGCCGGGATGACTAAGTTCGGCCGGTCACCCGGAGATTTAATGGATATTCTGGCCGAAGCCTCGTTGCGCGCGATAAAACATGCCAACGTGGAAAAAGAGGAATTCGATGCCCTCTATGTGTCAAACATGATGGCCGGAGAAACCTCACACCAGACCGCGGTGGCCAGCTCCTTGGCGGACAGAATTGCCCTGGTTCCCGCCGCCGCCGACAGAATCGAGAACGGGCCGGCATCCGGAGGCTCCGCGCTCAAAAACGCCTTTCTGGCGGTGGCCTCAGGATGTTACGACTTAGTTCTGGTCGCCGGCGGGGAGAAGATGACCACAGCCGACACCGACATCATCACCGACCTCGTGGCGACCATGACCCACCCGACGGCCGAGTACATCCATGGAGTGACCCTCCCCGCGATGGGAGGAATGCTCACCCGGCTTTACATGGAACGGTACGGGCTGACGGAGAGACACCTAGCGATGGTGGCGGTGAAGAACCACGCCAACGGCCTCAAAAATCCCTACGCCCACATCCAGAGGGCCTGCACCATCGAGGGAGCGATGAGCTCTGGGGTCATCGCCGACCCGCTGCGTCTTTACTACGTCTGCCCGATCAGCGATGGCGCCGCGTCCCTAGTGCTGTGCCCGCTGGAGAAGGCCAAGAAGTACACCGACAAGCCGGTGAGGATAGCCGGGGTCGGTCAGGCCACCGATGTCCAGGCCCTGCAGGAACGGGAGGACCCGACAGTGCTGAAGTCGGTGAAGATAGCCGCCCAGAAAGCGTTCAGTATGGCTGGGATGACACCCGATGATATCGATGTCGTCGAACTGCACGATGCCTTTGAGATTCTGGAGATAGCGGAGAGCGAGGACATCGGCTTTTTTGAGAAGGGCAAAGGACATCTGGCGGTGGAGAAGGGGATAACCTCACTCAACGGCGAACTGCCGATTAATCCTTCCGGTGGTCTGAAGGCGCGCGGCCATCCTGTCGGTGCCACCGGAGTGGCCCAGGCGGTCGAGCTGGTCTGGCAGCTGCGTGGAGAGGCCGGCGAGAGACAGGTCAGGGACCCGAAGCGAGCCCTGTCGTGCAACTTCGGCGGCTTCGGCAACAACACCGTGATACACATCTTTGAGAGGGGATGGTGATGACGGAGCCAAAGTTCGTGGGATACAAATGCCGGTCCTGCGGCCGGATAATGAATCCGAAGCACGACCGATGCCCCACCTGTAAGGGAATGGAGTTTGACGAGGTCGAGCTGCCCCAGGTGGGGAAGCTGGTGACCTACACCAAGCTCTATGCCCTGCCTCAGGGAATTGAGGCGCTGCCACCGCTGACGCTGGGAATCGTCGACTTCGGCGGCGTCAGGGTGCTCGGTCAGCTGGCCACCGACAATCCTGCGATAGGTATGTCGCTGAGACCGGTCTGGGGAAAAATTAGAAAATTGAACGACAAAGATATTTATGGGTTCAGGTTTGAACCTGTAAACTGAGAATCAAGTAAAAATGGAGGTAAGAGAATGGAGTACGACTGGAGCAAAGTGATGAAGCCCTACCCACCGCGGAGGATCATCCTGCCCAACGGTGACGAGATGATTGTCAAGAGCATGGAGAAGAGCGAGATCGAGGAAGTCTGCGATGCCCTGATTCCAAACCTCAAAGTCCACAAGGAGTGGTTTGACCTCGTGACCGCGGAGATGATCACCGAGTTCTATCTCTGGCGCGAGAACAGGCCCATGTGGGGGCTGCCGGCCGAGAGCCATTTCAACCTCATCGGCAGAGTCGACGGAGAGGTGGTCGGTGTTTCCAACGGCGCCCTGAGGGATCCCAAGACCGGCTGCAGCCTGCACACGACCACGCTGAGGCGGGGGCTGCAAATCGGTGCCTATCTCTGGCCCTGCAAGCTCGAGATGTACTTCGATGTGCTGGGCGTCGATGTCGTGGAGGCCAGCGCCGAGAGCTTGATTGGTGGGCGCAAGCTGTTCCAGGCCTACGGTTTCACACCACACCCGGACAAGAAGAGCCACTTTGGCACGATGTTACAGACGATGACGAAGCAGCAGTGGGACAGGATAAAGGCGGGCAAGCTGGTCGGCGAGAGAATTTAAATCTCCTCGCCCCTTGGATCTGGCGGGCCGCCACAGGTCCGCCTCCTTTCATTTTCCTTTTCTTAAGATTTCCCCGTGCTTTTGCAGATCTTCGGGAGAATTGATGTTGGTAAAGGAGATGAGGTCCGGGTCGAATTTTGTTAGCTCCTCCGGGGCCACGTAGACGATATCATCTAGAAAATTGACAACCTCACCCAGCCTGTTTTTTCCCTCTTTTTTTGCGGCCGTTGCAGCGGCGAGCAATTTTTTGGTCCGGTAGACCGCCTGTAACGGCTCTATAAAACCGTTGGGCCATCTGAGCATGGCCCCGTCGTGTCCTTTGGCGCGGCCGTATAGAAAAGTAATGACATCCGGATTTGTCCAGGGACAATCGCAGGCAAGGACGGCGACGTAATCAGAGACAACCTCGGGCAGCGCGGAAAGCAGGCCGATTATCGGGCCCTCCTCCAAGCTCCTGTCGGCTATTACCTTGGCCTCCGGAAACATCTTAGCGAAATCCGCCCAATATTTTTTGCAGGAAATTATCGTCTCGTTTGAAAGTTCCTTGATTCTATCGAAGACGAGCTTGATCATGGGCTGGCCCGAGACCGGATAGAAGGCCTTGCAGCAGCCCATCCTCTTGCTGTCACCACCGGCTAGAATTAGGAGGGCAATTTTTCCCCCAGAAGTCGGGCTGCTCCCCGCCGCCGGTTGAGCCTGCATGCAGATCTCTTGATATTCGGACGATTTCTTTATGAGCTTAACCGTCGAACTGGCCGTCGCAGGCATTGCGGAAGATTCGGTCGATTAAAATTTAATCAAAAATCTTTTAAAGAGCACCTCTTAGGGTAATAGGAACTCAATTGGAGGGGAAGATTTGGCAGACATTGAGAAAAAGATAGATGAGGCCAATTGGCAATGCGTGGAAAGAATTATGGAGTCTCACCCAGTTCTGATCGACATTGATCACGCCATAAATGTGATCCCGCGGATGGAGGAGCGCATGGTCCTGCACAGCGGCCCCCCGCTTTCCCGGGGCTGGGATGAAATGGTTGGTCCCATGAAGGGTGCCGTTATCGGGGCCATGATTTACGAGGGCTGGGCGAGGTCAGAGGCGGAAGCGGTTGAGCTGATTAAAAGGGGCGAGATAAAGTTTGATTCAACCGCCAACCACGACGCGGCGGCCCCGATGGCTGGGATAGTGACGCCGTCGATGCCCGCCTTCGTGGTCAGGAACAAGACCTACGGCAACTTCGCCTACTGCAACGTCAACGAGGGGTTGGGCAAGGCGTTGAGGTTCGGCGCTAACGACGCCCAGGTGATTGCCCGGTTGCACTGGATTGAGAAGACCCTGATGCCCGCCCTGAAGGTGGTGCTGAGTGAGGGCGAGATTGACCTCAAGGAGTTGATTGAGGCCTCGCTGCACCGCGGGGACGAGTGTCATAACAGAAACAAAACCGTTTCCCTACTCTTCCTCAGCGAAATCCTGCCCCGGCTTCTTCGCTCCAATCTGGACAGGAACCAGGTCGCCGAGGTCGTCGACTTCATCCGAGGCAATCCCCACTTTTTCCTGAACCTCTCCATTCCTTCAAGCAAATCATCGCTTGACGCGGCCAACAACATCGAATACAGCACCGTGGTTACCGGGCTTTGTACCAACGGCGTCAACTTCGGCATGAGGGTCAGCGGCATCGGTGACAGATGGATTACGGCACCCTCCGTCCACGCTAGGGGGAAGTATTTCCCGGGCTTCAAGGAGGGGGACGACGCACCGGTGCTGGGCGACTCCTATTATTCGGAGCCAGCGGGAATCGGCGGCTTTGCCATGGCGGCCGCACCGGCAATAGTCAGTTTCATCGGCGGGGAGCCGGACCTTGGGATTAAGACAACTCTGGAGATGTATAAAATAACGGTGACTGAGCACAAGTACTTCAAAATCGCCAATCTGGGATATCGAGGAACACCTCTCGGCATCGACATCAGGAAGGTGCTAAGGACGGGAATCCTGCCCGTGATTAACACCGGCATGGCACACAAGGATCCAGGGATAGGTCAGGTCGGCGCCGGAATAATCAGACTTCCGATGGAACTTTTCAAGAAGGCACAGGCGGAATTTGAAAACAGATACGGAATTAAAATCGTTTGAATGACGAAAATAAACGCGCGATTTTGTGCATTGTTGCACAAATCAAAACGCGAAATCTCCTGCGCAAGCTCCGGTTTGGCTCATCGGGTCAATTCTTGAAAGGATCTCATCGACCGACGCTC
>NZ_JBMFOX010000022.1:0-21326 GCF_049969415.1 Hadarchaeum sp. (SeqCode) | reverse complement strand
GCAGCTCCGCCAGCTCTGGAAGGGGGAAATTGCGGAGGAAGGCTCTTGAAGATCTCAGAAAAGCTCTGGCTCGGGAAGCTGGTCACTCCCCTGCCCGACCGCCATCGCCCCGTCTACAACTGGTTCACGATGAAGGAATCCTTCTCCCGGGAGCTGGTGCTGCTGCTCGCGGACACCTGGGGGCTCGCCGAGGGTGACCTAGTCCTCGATCCCTTCTGCGGCACAGGCACCACCCCGCTCGCCTGCCGGGAGCTGGGCCTTGACTGCATCGGCTATGATGTCCACCCGGTTCTCCTGCTCGCGGCGCGGGTCAAGCTGCGCGACTACGATGCGGTCAGGTTGAAGGAGGAGGTGGCTGACTTCCTGAAACAGGAGTTTGCGGGTCGGGAAGCCGAGGCCCCGGGCTTCGTGGCCCGGGTCTTCCCCAGGGCCATCCTCGAGGAAGTCGTCTCGGTCCGGCAGAGGATTCTAGAACTGAAGGATGAGGCAACCCGGGAGTTCCTGCTCCTCGGGCTGGCGACAGCGGCGATGAGGTGCAGCTGGGCGCACAAGGACGGGGCGGCGATAAAAGTGGCGAAACGACTGGTGCCTCCACTGCTTCCCGAGCTGGGCAGACAGCTGCGGAGAATGTGCGGCGACATCGAGAAGTTCCGGGCGAAGAGTTCACGGGTCGGCGTCGAGTTCTGCGACGCTCGGAGGATGAACCTTCCCGATGACCGGGTTGACGCCGTGATCACCTCACCGCCCTATCTCGGAAAAACCGAGTACTTCTCCGCCTACCGGATAGAGCAGTGGCTCATGGGTCTCGAGGGGCCGCGGCCTAACGATCTCATCGGCTGCGGGGAGAGTGGAGACTTCTCCGAAATTGTCGATTTGCTCGGGGACAAACCGCAGGAAAGCTGGAGCTACTTCCAGGACCTGTTTGCGGTGATAAAGGAGATCCGGCGCGTCTGCAAGATGGGGGCCAACATCTGCCTCGTGGTCTCGGACGGGTGTTTCTCCAGCGGCCCGGTCGAGGTTTGCCAGACGCTGGGACTGTTGGCAGAGAGGGCCGGCCTCAGGGCCAAGAGCTTAGTCATCGTGAACAGGAGGTACTGCACCACGCCGACGAGGAAAAAGCTCGGAATCACCAGAGAGGGCCTGCTCATCTGGAACAACTGACTCCCGGTCATCGGTTCTCATCAACGGCTCTCAAATCGGGAGCATGCCAAAAAAACGATCAACCTGAACCCTTCTCCAACACTTTGATGCACTCGGGCGGGATCTCCGGGGCCAGATAAACCCGGTCCGAGGCCTTCAAGATTTTGATGCCCCGCTGCTTGGCCCGCCTCACGTCGACGGCGAGCACCACGGGGTTCTCGGCGCGTATTCTGCCCGCTTCCAGCGCCCAGTCAACGCGGGGAGAGAGATGCACCATCTTTCTGACCTGCGGCTTTAGGCCCGCGGCGGTCACCTGCGGCACTGAATCTGGGGCCACGGCGTAATAGAGGACATCAACGTCCGCTTCGGGGTAGTCCAGCTTCACGTCTACCGAATGGCCGTAGCGGGCCCGGATCAGCTGCCCGTTGAGCTCGTATCTGCCCTTGGTGTCAAAAAGGGCCACCTCCCGGATGTGGTGCGGCTTGACCCAGTTTATCTTCCGGCGGATGACGTCGGCGAGCTTCTGGACGCTCACGTACCCCTCGGGTGTCCTCTCAATGGTGGCGTCGTGGCGCAGGTGGAAGGCCATGAGCCGGCTCAGCCTTTCGCGCTGCTTCTCGTCCAGAAAAGTGAACTCCTGATCCAAGAAAACCACCCCGGGGAGGTGCCCGGTGTATCTATCTTACCCCTTTCATCAGTTTTATAGTTCTCGCTCTGAAAGAAAAAAGTGTTAAGGACAAAATACTAAACAGGCGTGGATGGCATGGGAAAATTTCCGTCGAGATTTCTGGCCGGCGTTGTGACCTCGATCGCCGTCTTTGTGCTGGTCCTCTTAATGTTCAACTTGGCGGGATGGCCGTTCTCTCCGTTGACCTTGATAATAACGGTGGGGCTGGCTTGGTTCTTTGCCGCGGGCCTAGCGGGAAAGATCTCTGGCAACAAGTGGTGCGTTGCCGTGCCCACGGTCTTGGCCGTCGGATTGATTGGGACGACTCTCGTGGCGGGCGTTCCTTGGGATCTAACCCCTGAAGAGATGGCGACCTTCAAGATGGAGGCCAGCTTCACCTACTTGGGGAGCGAAAACAACCTGCCAATTGAAAATGTTGCGCTGAGGTTTCCCTGTCCTAATGTGGAAAATGTCGCCCTATTTACCAAAACCTTTTGGAGTCTGTATTACCTAGACGAGGATAACGTCCTAATTTTAGAGGCGGACCAAGATCAAGTATATAGTTTGGTGGGAGAAAGAACCGCTTCTTTAAATGTGTTACTTTCAGGCGTAGAAGATTCCTCACTAGGCCCTAAAATTTATTACAAAATTGATAAACTGTATCCTCGAGAAGTCTTTCAGATAACCACTATTGCTTTTGCGTCAAAGGACCAATTAAATAAAGTTACTATTCGAACTTATGGCGACAATTTTTTACGAAGTTTAGGATCTTATCAAACTTTATCTGATCAAGATTTCCCTGTGAACTTCTATTTTTTAGCTAGGCTTTTTTCGAAAACGAACGGCGGATACAAAATTGTCGAAAAATATAGCCGTCATATTGAAAATAGTTCGTCTACGTGGTTATGGCTATATCCTAACTAATTGGATATGGTTCGGGTTGAGCACGAATCTTCATATCATAAACCAGTTCCCACGCCTTTTGATTAACGTAATTCAGCGTCCCATCAGGTCTAACGGGTTGCATATAATTTACTGTCCAAAACCTAGTCATTGGTCCACCAAAAGTACCACCATCATATATTGGACCGCCAAGTTTGCCTGAAAATGTGTCTAAAATAGACAAGTCCAACTCAACTGATGGGACTTCGGTTTTTGTCTGCGTGTTTATCTCCTCGATGTAAGTTCTGGTGCTAACTATCGTCGCGGGTATGTAATCGGGCTCCAAAGCCGTCCATACGTATCTCTCCCAGCTCTCGGGGCTCGGCAGCGACTCGATGGCATTTAGCCTGTAGCTGCAGGTCCTAACCAAACGACCGCTGGGATCAAGGGCCCGCAGAGTCAGCACGTGAGTGGAGGCATATCTGGGAGTCATTGTCAGCGTGGTCGATGTTGAAGAGGAGAGCTTCAACTCGGTGGCGCCCAATGAAGCCTCTAGGCCGCCTGACTCCACTCTGAGCAAAACACTTCCTGAATAACCATTTTTCGGAGTGACGATCACCGTGGTCTGCCTGCTGCTCCAGGGCAGGAACGTGTAGTAGGTGCCGCCATAATCGTAGATCCTGTAGGCGGTATAGGTCTCGACGCGTGTCCTCGGAACCTGTCTCAGGATGACGGTGTAAATCTCCCGCACATTTCTTATACTGCCGTCCTGAAGTCTGGCGGGGTTGTCGAGAAAATCTGGCCGTGTGGTAGAAGACCTTGTCACCCAGACGTCGTGGGGAACCTGTCTGGTCAGCGTCTGCGTGACGTACTTCACCGAGTAGCCGCTGAGAACCTGTCGCGTCGAATAAACAGGGAGGCGCAGATATATCCAGCCGACTTTGACCCAGTTCCACCCGGAAACGTATCTCACAGTTGTGTACCTTGGAACCGGGATTGAAACCTGCACGGTGTAAGTCTCCGTTTGATAGACCGTGATCCGCTCCTCCCAAGTATAGCCCGTGAGAACTCTTTCCTCAACAACGTCGTAGACAGGATTGCCCCTCTCGTCCAAAACTGGCACCGTACGTTGGGCGGTGAAGGGAACGAAACGCCTGCCCGTGTAACTATAGGCCGTATAACCTCGGTTCATGGTCCCGTAGCTTTCCGAGAGCTGCAGGTCGAAGGGATTATACTTGAGCCCGATGGTCAGGTGCTGGTTCTCACCAAACTTTATGGAACCATTGACGGTCTTAGGATCATAACCGATAGCAGTAAAACTCAGCACATAATCATGATCGCCGTCTTCAGTTACTACAATGACAAAGCGACCGTTGACATCGGTTTGAACCTCATAATTGAATCCGGAATCCATCGCGGCCACGACAGCGGCTCCCGCCACCGGACTTCCGGTATCGCTGTCAACCACCTCGCCCCAGATGACCGTCAAATCCCTCTCGATGGTGAACTGAATTTCCCGGCGGCTCAGTCCTTCCGCGGTTGCCGGGGAGGCCAGCGCCAGCGCAACTGCTAGAAAAAACATTATGGATAAAAAGATCCGAAGCCGTATCGGATCCTTCAGACAATCAGCCTCCTTTTTTTTAATTTCGCGATGCGGTTTAAAAAGGTAAACTTCCAATCTCTGAAAAACATCGGGCCCCACCAAAATTTTGCCATCCGGCCGTTTATAAACGGCAAATTAAGCCTCGCGCCATGTTATTTGAAAATGCTATTGGCAATTCGTTTTCTAGGATCAGTTGCTGTCGGACAATCTGAAAGCTCTTCCGATGATACAAGTGTCTCATCGTGGTTGATATCCGTTTGCCACCTGCTCGGAATATTCATTGGACCAGTAGTTGGGCTTAAAAAACCGAATAGCAAGCGTTATACGGCAGACTAAAATAGTGGATTTCCGAGAGGTGAAAAGGGGCCCGTGGCGCAGCATGGTTAGCGCGTTCGGCTGATAACCGGAAGGTCCGGGGTTCGAATCCCCGCGGGCCCACCATCTAAGACAATTACTACTTATGAATCTTCTCCCTGATCTCGAGCCAAGAAAGCCCTTTTAGCGCCAGCTCGGCGATCTTCACGGCGTCTATTGCCTTGTCCCCGAAGACGCTGTGGTCGAAGGTCTCCACGTACTCCTGATTAACCGCCCCCCCGCCGCAGGCAAGCGTTGTCTCTAGGCCCTCCTGTTTCAGCCTTTCTACCAATCTGGGAAACGCCGTCATGGTGGTGGTCATCAGGGCCGTGCCCATCACCAAGAGTGGCCGCTGCGTCTTCGTCTCCTCGACAACCTTCTCAACGGGAACATCCCTTCCAAGGTCTATGACCTCATAGCCATTCGCGCGCAGCAGGGCGGAGACGATGTTCTTGCCGATGTCGTGAATATCCCCCTCGGCCACATGGGTAATGATCCTGCCCTTCTTAACCGAGGCTCGGCCCAGTCTCTTCTCGCACAGCGCTATTCCGGCCTGCATGGCATCGGCGGCGTTCACGACCTCAGGAAGGAAGTAGACGCCATCCTCCCACATCCTGCTGACGATGTTCATCCCGCCGGTCAACCCATCAGAAATAACTTTCAAGGGGCCCCACTTCTCCAGCGCGGCAACAACCGCCGTCTCCACTGCGCCGGTGTCTCCCCTGACCACCGCTCGGGCCACCTCGGCCAGAGCTGGGTCGGCCGGCAGCTGCTGGTCGTAAGCTGTGGCGGGCCCCTTGGTCACCCCGTACTTCACAAAAATCTTGCTGAAGTCCACCGCCGAGGGAGTTACCTCGCCAGCCCTACGCCCATAGCGCTGCGTCTGGATCACCATCTGCTTTATATTTTCAATCGGGGTGCCCGGTGCCAGACTACAGCCCGGAGCCACAAGGTCCACTCCTCCATCGATGGCGGCCCTGACGGCGGCCTCCACCGCAGGACCTCCTTTGAAGAGAAGATCGAGCGGGTCAACGTTGCCGATGATCGAAACCCTCCCCCTCGCGCTGCTGACGGCGGCGGCCAAGTCGGTCTCCCTAGCTATGCTCAGCCCCTCGGCACCCACCTCGATCACGTCCGGGAGCATCTTGGTGATATTTCCGCACATGTGAATAACGACGATGTTCTTGATCCCGTCCACGAGCCTCTTCAGCGGCTCCATGGCCACGGCCCTGAAGACCTTGCTTCCGAGCTGGGAGGAAAACATGTCCTCGATGACGATCACATCCGCACCTCGCCTCGCCAGCTCGTTCGCATATTCAAGCAGGGGGTCCACGAGCGCCGACAGCACCTCCGCGCTCTCCCGCTGCCGGGTGATGGTCCACTTCAGCATGTCGCTCGGTTCAAAGACCTGGGTCGCGACCGAGAACGGCCCGATTATTCCCGCCATCACCGGCAGCTTCTCCCCAAATTCTCTGGCGAGACGCTCAACGGCGTCAAGCACGACGGGCAGCCTGCCGCGCTCGAGGAAGTTCTCTGGAATCCTGAACTCCGAGAAATCCCTCAGGTGCTCAACGATGGCCGGTATCTCCCCCTTAATCTCCATCCTTCCTCCTAGGGCCTCGGCCTCCACGGCCTGATCGAACGGGACCCTTACCGTCTCAAGACCGGTGTAGGTATGGGCCGCGCTGGCCAGTTTTGCCATTTTTTCCGCGTTCAGGTGGGCCTCGGGCCAGCTGGCTCCCGTCAGCTGCATCTGGTCGTGCGTGGCCGTCTGACACACGGCGGTGGCGGGTATCCGGTCAACCCTGCCGCCCAGAATTGCGGAAATAACCCGTTTCTTTGCTGTCATGCTCATCTCATCACCTCAGAGACCGTAATTCTTGGGATTGAAGGAGGGAACCAGCTTTTCGTAAATTTCAATGCATTCGGAGGTGAACCGGTCCCCATCGTCTGGGAATTGAGAGAGCGCGGAAATTGTCTTTTTCAGCGCCCGGAGTTCCAGCTCGGAAAGATGAAGCTTCTCCTTCTCCTCATCGATTATTCGGGCCGCCTCCATCATGGCCGCCCGGGTACGGAGATAACTATCACCGGAATTTTCCACGATCACCTTGCCGATCCGGTAGGCATTTTCCGGGATCAGAATGAGCGCCTGCGGGTCCCGGTATTTGTCCGAGAGCGCCAGCAAATTCCTAAGCCTGATCTCGTTGCCCGTGGCCAGGGCGGCGTTAAACAGGGCAACATCGTAACCCAGAATTTCGGTGAAAACCTGCGGGGTGCTGCCGCCGAACATGTCGCCATACTGGACCGCCTCGTTCGACCAGAGATCGCAGGCGACGGCGGCAACGTTGCCCAAGAGGCTCGAGTGGGCGCAGGCAGAACTTTTGCCCTCCTGCGAGATCGGCCTTCCGGTGATGGCCTTGATGATCACGCCCTCGTATCCACAGTCCTTGTCCGGGCCGGTTGCTCCCGCCTCAAACGCCACCAGAGACCTGGAGGCCCCGGCCGCCCGGACAATGGCGGCGATGGTGTGGGGCAACTCCTTGTTCTGGTAACCTCCTGCGAGAAACATGGCCGTGTTTGAGCGCGCGCAATCGGTGTCACCGCCAGGGACGACGCCGTGCCTTCCGGCTATGCTGACGATGTTCTTCCAGAGAAAGTCCATATCGCTGCAGGCGAGAACGCCCAAAGAAAAGAGGATTCCCCTTATGTCCTGTCTCGCTATCGCGTAGTCGAAGACCTCCTTGCCGCCCAAGGACTCTATCGCCAAGACATCGGCCCCAGCCTTCGCGCACAGGTCGAAGGATTCCATCACTGCGGTAAACTCCTCCCCCTCCCTCATACCTGCCTCGGCCTTCCTGATATCGGCGATGGTCTGCCTCAGGGCACAGCTAATCCCGTGCTCGTCATGATACCTCTCCAGCAGCTCCTTCTGCAGCGCGGTAATCTCCTCTCCCCATTTCGGGTTGCTCGTCATCTGAACCACATGCTCAGTTTCAAGCTGCACCGCTGGCAGTCCGATGTCAACCGCCCGATCGAGGATGTCCTTGGTTATCGTCTCGTACTCCCTCTTCAGCGAGTCCAAGCTCTGCTCTTTGCCGGGCCGCGGAGAATACTTCAGCTCAGGCACCACGCTCCCGTTGCCGATCTCAAGACTCAAACCATATCGCAGCGGATACTTTGACCTGCCAAAAACGAGCTCTTGGGGAGAACCCAGCTCCATCTTGGAATAACTTTTTATACTCCCACCATAACACCGTTATAGAAAGGATATAAATAACTTTCCTAGGTGCGCGCGACATCCGTTTAAATCGGCGCGCGAAACCAAGGTTGAGGGACCCGCATGCGGCTCGAAAAAAAGCTTCAAGCACTGAAGTCGGCGATCGCGGCCCGCGGCAGCGCGGTCATCGCCTTCTCCGGCGGAGTCGACTCCTCCTTGGTGTGCGCGGTCTCGCACGAGGTCTTGGGCGGGCGGGCCGTGGCGGTCACGGCAGTTTCACCTACCTACCCGCCGGGTGAGCTGGAGAGCGCCAGAAAATTGGCAGAATCGATCGGCATCCGGCAGATGGTGATCAAGACGGAGGAGCTGAAAAATCCCGATTTCTACAGCAACCCGCCGGAGCGCTGCTACCACTGCAAGCGGGAGCTCCTAGAGAGGCTGGAGGAAATCAGGAGGAACCTCGTTTTTGATTGCATCTTCGACGGCACCAACCGCGACGATCACCGCGACTTCAGGCCCGGCCTGCGCGCGCTGACGGAGTTCGGGGTAATCAGCCCGCTCGCGGAAGCCGGGCTAACGAAAAACGAGGTTCGGGAGCTCGCCTCAAAATATGGGTTGCCCAACGCGGAGAAGCCGGCCAGCCCGTGCCTCGCCTCGCGCATCCCCTTCGGCCAGAAAATCACTAAGACCAAGCTCCAGCGGATCGCCCGGGCCGAGGAATTCATCCGCTCGCTCGGTTTCAATGTGGTCAGGGTCAGGGACCACGAAGGACTGGCCCGCGTTGAGGTGGGTAAAGAGGAACTGCCCCGGGCTATGCGGCTGGAGGGAAAGATCGTCTCAACGCTGCAAGGGCTGGGCTATGACGAAGTGATTTTGGACCGGCGCGGCTACCGGACCGGAGGGGCAAACCTTTAAGGATAAAACAGCTTTAATTGGTGGGAGAACATGCCGACATTCGAACCGTCTGGAGAAAAGGAGGTCACCCGGGCCATCGTCGAGGGCTTCATGAGGGACTTCCACCGCTACGCGGAAAGCGATGTGATTATCGTCGGTGGGGGTCCCAGCGGGCTCATGGCAGCCCGGGAGCTGGCAAAACGCGGTGTGGCCAGCCTCGTGATCGAGAGGAACAACTACCTCGGCGGCGGCTTCTGGATCGGCGGCTACCTGATGAACAAGGTCACCGTGCGCGCCCCCGCCCAGAAGATCCTGGACGAGCTGGGCGTACCGTACACTGAGTCCTCAAAGGGTCTGTTCGTGGCCGATGGTCCCCACGCCTGCTCCAAGCTCATCGCCGCCGCCTGCGACGCCGGAGCGAAAATACTGAACATGACGCTGATCGACGACGTGATCATCAGGGAAAAACGCGTTGCCGGCGTGGTCGTTAACTGGACCCCGATTTCAGCGCTGCCGCGCGAGATAACCTGCGTCGATCCCGTCGGGCTGGAGAGCAAGCTGGTCATCGACGCCACCGGACACGACGCCGCCGTGGTGCGCACGCTGGAGAGGCGGGGGTTGATCAAGGTTTCTGGCTATGGGGCCATGTGGGTCGAACGCTCCGAGGACCTAGTGGTGGAGTACACCAGCGAGATCTACCCTGGTCTCATCGTCACCGGGATGGCCGTCTCCACCGCCTTCGGGCTGCCCAGGATGGGACCCACCTTCGGCGCGATGCTGATGAGCGGGAAGCGGGCCGCCGATGTCGCCTATGAGAAGCTCCGGGAAACCAAGTAAACCGCTGCCACGGATCCACCTTTATGAGGACAGGTCCTGCAAAAGGCTCGACCTGAAGGAGATCGCCCGTTATCTGGCCGAGAAACTGGGCCGAGTATCGGTGGACATTCGGGCTCCACTCTTCTACATTCATGACGAGCCGCGAGCCAAGGAGCTGGCCCGGGAGTTCGCCGGCGCGAGGATCCGTGATCCGACGAGAAAGGACCGCGACTTTGAGCCCCTTACCGCGGAAATCAACCTCGAGCTGAAGCTGCTACGACAACCCGAGCAGAGGATTTTGGGGCTGCTCTACGATGGGGTCGCCCTCCGGGGGCTGGCGCTGAAGCTGATCCCGGAGGCGGAGCGGACCCAGGAAGACCTGCACCTCGTCTTCACCAACCGGCTCTTCGGGACCTGGGACGAGTCCGACGCCCGGTATCACGCCCGCGTGAGCCTCTACAGTTTCCCGTGCCTGATCTCAACGACCGGCATCGTCGAGGCCCCGGCGAAGCCCAAGGAGTTCTACGCGCTGAAGCAGCACTACCTAGCGCTCGGGGCTGCCGCGGCCTACGAGGAGCTGAAGGAGCAGTTCCGCGACCGCTTCATCGACTACGACGACGAGAGGCTCACCGAGGTGATGAAGGGGTATGTGATGCAGGCGCTGTTCTACCATCTGATCTCTAACCCCTTCTGTGAGGTCAAGACCTGTCGCCTGTACAACGCCCACTGGCAGGAGGAAGTCATCCTAGCGCAACTGGGGCCCAAGGAAAGCGAGTTTTGCAATTTTCACTCCAAGCTAGGTGCGAGTCTTTTTGGAAAAGAACTTAACGCAGCCAAGCCAACCTGAAGAACAATGCCGTCCTCACCTCGCAAACGAGATCTTGATTAATTTCCTATGGAAGACATTACCACTCGTTTGTTTCACAACTAACATCGTTATTCTCTTCAACGTTGCCCCAAGCGTAACAGCAGAAATAGAGAATCACTGATAGCCATATGGCGTTTGATTTCTCCAACCACATCCAGACCATCACCAGCACCCCCCCTCTAATGATCATTTTTGTCCACTAAAGCTTAAATATGTCCTTTGATTAATAACAATCATATGAAAGAGGGGGGCGTGTAACCAATGGAGGATAGCCTTTGGCCAGCCTAAGCCTGAAGCTAGCTTGATCCGGACCAGTCTCAAAACCTCGCCCCTCGAGATCTTTACCCGTCTTTACGACCAATTCGATTATGCCTATATCCTGGAGTCCGTTGAAGGACCAGAGAAACTTGCTGAATACTCGTTCCTCGGGTTTGAGCCGCGAACCATCGTCAGCGTGAAGAACGGCAAGCTAGAGGTCTATGACAGGGACGAGGGTGAAAAGATTGGAGAAAAGACCTCAGATCCGCTGCCGCTGCTGAAAAAATTTGTCGTAGATGCCGGTGTGGCTCATGGGGGCTTCAGATTTATGGGTGGGGCGGTGGGTTACATCTCCTATGATGCCATCAGATACTGGGAAAAAATAGCTGAGAACGCAACGGATGTTTTCGGCTTCCCTGACCTCGAAATGGGTATCTACCGTGACGGATTGATATTTGATCATAAAAAGGGTGAATTTCTTTACTTTCACCACGGGGAGAATCGCTTAAATGAAATCGAGACCATTGCTGAGGAACCCTCCAACCCTTCTCCACTAATTTGCTCGCAACCCAAAGTGAACCTCGAAAAAAAGCATTTTGAGGACATGGTGCGAAAGTCAAAAGAATATATTGTCTCTGGCGATGTCTTCCAAGTCGTGCTCTCCAAGCGTTACGAGTTCAACTTTCACGGAAGCCTTGTTCCATTTTACGTGGCGCTGCGGCAGATTAACCCCTCCTCCCACATGTACTTCCTGAAGATGGGAAGCCGTCAGATCGTGGGTTCAAGTCCTGAAATGCTAATGAGAGTTGAAGGGAGGGATGTCGAGACCTTTCCAATTGCTGGCACGAGGCCGCGGGACAAGGGAAACCGTGAGGCAGACGAAGCACTTGCGTTGGAGCTTACGCGGGATCCTAAGGAACAGGCCGAACACGTGATGCTGGTGGATCTAGCCAGGAACGACTTGGGGCGAATCTCCGAATACGGGTCGGTCAACGTGCAGGAGTTCATGAGAATTTACAAGTACAGCCACGTTCAGCACCTGGTTTCCCGGGTGACGGGAAAACTCAAAGACGGCTGCGATAGCTATGATGCTTTAAAGGCGGTCTTTCCCGCGGGAACGGTGTCAGGAGCGCCCAAGTTGAGGGCCATGGAAATCATTGAAGAACTCGAGCCCGTCAGAAGAGGTCCATATGCTGGGGCGGTGGGCTACTTCTCCTGCAACGGCAACGCGGACTTCGCCATAACCATCAGAACGCTGGTCGCGGAGGGGAACCGCGCCTACGTGCAGGCCGGGGCGGGTATAGTGGCGGACTCGGAACCGGAGAGGGAATGGCTCGAAACTGAGCATAAGGCCAAAGCCATTCTCAAAGCGCTGAAAATCGCTGCCGAAGGAGGCCAGCCAAGATGAGAGTTCTTGTGATAGACAACTACGATTCATTCGTCTACAACCTTGTCCAGTACGTTGGCGAGCTGGGCGCGGAACCGATGGTCTACAGGAACGACCAGGTTTCGCTGAAAAGGGTGGAGGAACTAAAGCCACAGAGAATCATTATCTCCCCTGGCCCGGGCACACCGGAGCAGCCCAGATACTTCGGCGCTTGTTCTGAAATCATCAAGTTGATGGGCCCAAAAATCCCGACGCTTGGAGTTTGTCTGGGCCATCAGGGAATTGTGGCGTCCTTTGGTGGAAAAATCGTCAGGGCGAGCAGGATAATGCATGGAAAAACAAGCCCGATCAAGCATGATGGGGAGGGTATCTTTAGGGGGATAAAAAATCCGCTTCAAGCCGCCCGATATCACTCCCTCGTAGCAGAAAGGATTGGCCTTCCTGACTGTTTGAAAATCGCAGCCGTGTCGCTCGATGATGGCGAAATTATGGCCGTCCGCCACCGGTCTTACCCTATCGAGGGAGTCCAGTTCCATCCCGAATCCATCATCACGGAGCTGGGGAAGACGATGCTGAAAAATTTCCTTGACGGGAGGTGACGGAGATGATACGGGAAGCCATTGAAAAACTGGTGAACGGAGAAGACCTCACCCGCCACGAGGCTTTCGAGTCGATGATGGAGATAATGTCCGGCTCGGCTACACCTGCACAAATCGCTGCCTTTCTCACCGCCCTCCGGATGAAAAGCGAAACAGTAGAGGAGATCACATCCTTTGCCATGGCTATGAGATGCTTCTGTCAAAGAGCAAGACCGAGGACATGCGGTCATCTGGTGGACACGTGTGGAACGGGAGGAGACCGAATCAAAACCTTTAACGTTAGCACCGCGGCTGCTTTCGTGATTGCAGGGGCAGGGGTGCCTGTGGCAAAACATGGGAACCGTTCGGTGACCAGCAAGAGCGGCAGCGCCGATGTGCTTGAGTGCTTGGGCCTGAATCTTAACGTGTCCCACGGGGTCGTCTGGAAGGCTGTTGAACAGATTGGGATAGGCTTTCTGTTCGCGCCGCTCTTTCACCCAGCCATGAAATACGCTGCCGGACCCAGAAAAGAAATGGGTATAAGAACCGTCTTCAATCTTCTTGGCCCGCTGACAAATCCGGCCTTACCCGACGCCCAGGTGATAGGCGTCTGCAGCAATGATCTCGTTGAGAGGATCGCCCTAGTGCTCAGGGAGCTTGGTCTCAAGGAGGCGATGGTGGTCCATGGGCTTGACGGACTGGACGAAATATCAATTATCGGAAAAACCAGAATAGCATGGTTGAGGGAAGGGGAAATCAAAATCTTCACCATCACCCCAAAACAACTCGGAGTGAAGAAGGCCGCCGCTGAGGATGTGTCCGGAGCATCCCCGATGGAAAACGCCGAGACGGTTTTCAGGATACTCCATGGATGCCTCAGAGACGGCGACCCGAAGAGAAATCTCGTGACCATCAACGCCGCGGCTGGAATCATCGTGGGGGGCAAGGCCGATGACTTTGCCGGCGGCTTAGAGCTTGCGAATGAATCGATTGAAAGCGGGGCTGCATACAGAAAGCTTAAGGAACTGGTGAAACTATACAACAGAAACTATCTCGGGAGGCTTGAGGAGCTTGAGAAAAAATACAGCTGACTTCCTAGAAATACTCATTCTAGAGGCGCTGGGAAGGGTCCGCAGCGGATACTATTGGACAGACTTCAGTGGGGCCACCAAGAGAACTAGCCTGAAGGATTCAATAGCCAAGTGCAGTGATGCCCCCATCATCGCGGAGATTAAGCAGATGTCTCCTTCCTTCGGGAGCTTAAGGTGTATCACCGACACGGGTGAAGTTGCCAAAAGTATGGAGGCAGGGGGGGCGGTGGGAATATCCGTGCTCACCGAGCCCAAACATTTCGGAGGCTCACTGGCCAGGCTGGCTGAGGTTAAAAGAGCTGTGAGCCTCCCGGTTCTGATGAAGGATATAATCGTCGACCCCATTCAAATAGAGGCCGCTACTAAACTCGGGGCCGATGCCCTTCTTCTGATCCATTCCGTCTTTTCCAGAGGGATGCTGCACCACACCTTGGATGGGATGATCAAACGGGCCCACTCCGTAGGATTGGAGGTCCTGCTCGAAACCCACACCGCTGATGAATTCAGGGCAGCGCTGAATACAGACGCTGACCTAGTAGGAGTAAACAATCGGGATCTGACCACATTAGAGGTGAACTTGGAAATCACACGGAGAGTCCTAGGCACGACGGACTTCGGGGATAGAATTGTGGTCAGCGAAAGCGGTATCCACAATCCCGCAGACATACGCTTCCTCGGAGAGTGTGGAGCTAGGGCCTACTTGGTGGGGTCGGCGATAATGAGAGCTGAAAACATTGAGAAGAAGGTCAGGGAACTCGTGATGGCCTACAGGAAATGAGGCGAAAAGGAGCGGGATGACGGGTTTGCTGATGAAACTTTCCGATGTGAAGATGATGGTTCTCGTAGGAGACAAGGTGATAAACTGTGCAGAGGGGTAGGTTCGGCAGATACGGTGGAATGTACGTCAGCGAGATCCTCGTTCATGCGCTGCTTGAGCTTGAGGAGACCTTCGCTCGCATTTACCCAACAGAGGAGTTTCAGGAGGAACTCCAAGAACTCCTGAGGGATTACGGCGGCAGGCCTACGCCGCTCTACTACGCGAGGAACTTCAGCAGACGGGTGGGATTCAAGGTTTACCTCAAGCGGGAAGACTTGCTCTGTGGGGGGTCGCACAAGCTCAACAATGCTCTGGGTCAGGCACTCCTGGCTAAGAAGATGGGAAAGAAACGCCTGATCACTGAAACGGCCGCTGGGCAGCATGGCTTGGCCACAGTTATGGCTGGCAATGTATGCGGCCTCAAAACTGAAATATTCATGGGCATCAAGGACATCGAGCGACAGGCACCGAACGTTGAGAAGATGAAGCTCCTCGGCGCAAAAATCAGGCCGGTGAAGACCGGGGCTGGGGTTCTCAAGGATTCCGTTTCGGAGACCCTTCGTGAGTGGGCTGCCTGCTCAAGAACGACCCATTATCTCATGGGCTCCACCGTGGGACCGCATCCCTTCCCCACCATTGTGGCGACATTTCAGAGCGTCATAGGTCGAGAACTTAAAAGACAAATATTTGAAAAGGAGGGCAGGCTCCCCGACGCTATAGTTGCCTGTGGAAGCGGCGGGAGCAACGCCCTGGGTGCTTTCAGGCCCTTCATGGAGGAGCGCGAAGTCAGGCTCTATTTCGTTGAGGGAGGTGGTGAAAGCTTGGGCGCTGAAAATAGTGCCGCAGCTTTCGAGCTCGGCGGACCTGGGGTGCTCCACGGAAGCCTGACGATAGTGATGCAGGACGAATGGGGTCAGATCAGGCCCTCGAGAACGCGAGCGGCAGGGTTAAACTATCCAGGAAGGGGCCCTGAGCTTTCCCACCTCTGTGAAACCGGCAGGGTGAAGACGGGCTATGCCCTTGACAGCGATGTCTTTGAGGCCGTGCGCCTGATGTGTAAAAGCGAAGGGCTTATCCCTGCGCTGGAAACTGCCCACGCCGTGGCCTACGTGCTAAGGCATCCCGAGGAGTTCAATCCCGACGACATCGTTGTCATCAATTATTCCGGGAGGGGGGACAAGGACATCGAAACAATACTGAGGTATGCTTATGGACCCACTTGAGGCGAAATTCCAAGAGCTCAGGGACAGACGGGAAGGTGCTCACATGGCCCATCTTTACTATGGAGATCCCTGTGAAGATTTTTCACTGAAATTGGCCGAAACACTGGTGGAGAACGGCGCAGACATCATTGAGCTGGGCATACCATTTTCTGACCCAACCGCTGACGGTCCGGTCTTTCAGGCTGCCTGTGAAAGGGCGCTGAAGGCCGGGGTAACGCCCGTCCGATGCATCGAAGCTATTGCGAAATTGAGAAAGAGTGGCGTTAAGGCGCCGATTGTCGTTACCACCTATTTCAACATTCCGTACGTGATGGGTTTCGAAAAATTCCTCGACATGGTCAAGGCTGCCGGCGCCCAGGGGCTTTTAATTCCGGACCTCCCCCTTGAAGAAGCAGGGCCCTATTTGGAGCTGGCCGCTGAAAGAGACCTCCATCTACTCCTGCAGGTTGCCCCCACCACCTCAAAAGAGAGACTTGAGCACATCCTCAGAGTGGCGACGGGATTCATCTACCTGATCAGTCACGAGGGTGTTACGGGTGCTAAGCTGAAGTGGCCGAACTCCGCGCTTAAGCGGATCGGCGATATCAAAGCCCGTAGCGCTGTCCCTGTGGTGGTGGGCTTCGGCATCTCTAGAAGAGAACAAGTTGAGATCATCATGTCAGCGGGTGCTGACGGCGTGGTCGTGGGAAGTGCCTACGCAAAGATATATTCCCAAAATCTCCTGAACCCCTTTGAGCTGCTACCAGAAATAGCCCGCTTGGTACATGAGATAAAAATCGGGTGTAAAAAAGTGACACCGCCGTTCTCTCGACTAAATCTGAAAATCCGTAAAATGGTAGAAAAATGATTTGATCTGGTTGACGGTTGTTTTTGCGCCAACATTAAAAACCACTCCGGGCAGCGTCAACTGGGGAGTTGACAGCAAAATTGGTCTCAAAAAACGCTATCTTTTCGTGACCGCCCCAACAACCTCGAGCTGTTAAAGGACCTACCAGTTCTAAAAATTGGTCGGGCTTACCAAAATCAGTCAAAATTTCCTCGGTGTCGTGTCAAACCTGCCTTGGGCCGAGAAGTAACAGCTGAAGGGCCGCGAGGAAATCTTGGGGCGACCAAAGGCGATCTCGACGATCACGAGCTGGATCCAGTCTTGGCAAAGGAGATGACCGGCCAAAGCCGCCGCCATGCTCTACGGCGGGGCGGAGACGGGGAAGAGCGCGGCTGACCCAAGCACTTCTTTGACCTAAAAGCGCGTAAGCGACGGGCAGAACTAGAATGAGTTCATAAATTACGAGTTGATCACCACGACAATGGCTCTGCCAAACCATCGAACTTCGTTCAAACTGTATCGGAGTATAGTGACGAAAACTACAATCGGCATCATCGCCCCAATTGCGAGAAGATTGATGATGCGGATCCCGAAGTTGGTAGTTTTTCAATATTTTCTAAAGGTTGGTGATTAGCCTGAAGAATAACCCACAAAAACGTGGAGCCACAGTGAAAAACGTGTCTTGCGTCAGTTCACCCAGATAGAATGTGTCACCTGCCCTTTTCAACTTTCTTCAGTGACTCTTCAAATATTTCAAAGCCCACATCTGCTTGTTCTTCCGTGAGTATTAGCGGGGGCGCAATCCTGAGCGATGAGACGCCTGCGCCCAGTAATATTAGTCCGTTCTTGAAGGCCTCATCCATCAACGCATTCCTGAAATTCTTTGCAGGTTTCTTTGTGCGCCTGTCTTCCACGAACTCTATGCCGATCATCAAACCCCTCCCGCGAACGTCGCCTACGATTTCGTGGAGCTCGGCGAGTTCTCTGAACCGCTTGATCAGGTAACCACCAACCTTCGCGGCATTTTGATCGAGCTTCTCTTTCTTCAGTATATCCAACACGGCCAAGGCGGCCTCACAAACGATGGGATTACCGCCCAGCGTGTTTTCGTGTGCGTTTGGATCCCAATCCATAAGTTCGGCGCGAGCGATTGCGGCGCCGCATGGAAGCCCAGCCGCCATTGCTTTGGACACGGTCATCACGTCCGGCTCTATCCCCACGTGGTCGGATGCCCACCACTTTCCCGTCCTACAGAATCCGGTTTGGACCTCATCCACGACAAAAATTATGTTGTTCCTCTTGCAGAGCTTTGCGAGCGCTGGCAGATAATCATCCGGCGGAACAATGTATCCCCCGGCTCCCTGTATCGGTTCGACCACCATGCAGGCGACATCGTCCGGAGGAACCACCTTCCTCAATATGGTCTCCTCTAGGAACTCAACGCAGGCTAATCCGCAGCTTGGGTATTCCTGCTTGAACGGGCAGCGGTAGCAATATGCGTAGAGAACGTGGTAGACACCCTGCATCATTCCCTTGAAGTGTCGGCGGGCGGATACGCTCGTCGTGGTCAGAGCGAGAGATCCCATTGTTCTCCCGTGGAAACCGCCGATGAAGGCGATTACGTAGTAGTTGCCGGTTTGCCACTGAGCTATCTTCAGCGCGCATTCAATAGCCTCCGTGCCAGAGTTGCCGAGAAAGACGCGCTTTTTGAACTTGCCTGGGGTCAACTCACACAACTTTTCCATCAGTTCGACCTGTGGAAGAGTGTAAAAGTCGCAGCTATTTACAAAAATCAGCCTCTCAGCTTGGCGTTTAATCGCCTCTACAACTTGAGGGTGTTTGTGCCCAACGTTCGTTACCGCAATTCCGGAGCTGAAATCTAAGAAAATGTTCCCGTCAATGTCCTTCACCCACACTCCCTCTTCTTCCACTCCCACCAGCGGGGCGGTCCTCGTCAGAGACGGAGAGCTCACGGCTTGATCTCTCTCAATAAATGCCTTGGCTTTTGGCCCAGGCGGGCTCACGACAATTTCCGGTCTTTTCAAATTTTTCAGCCAATCATCCCCTTCGTTCCGCCCGCTTTTTCTTTGATAAGTTTTTTCCGAAACCTAAAAGCCTTTACTCCTTGTAAAAATCCCAAGTTAACTCTTTAGTGCTGAGACCATCCGCGGAGGTTGGGCTCGAGACATCTCGAGATGTCAAGACCAAGACAAAACAAACACCGCCAGATGGTGCACGTAACAAAGCAGGGAATGGCTAAAAAAATGTGACCAAATGTTTCTGGAAGAGCAGAACCAAGGTCGGAAAGTGGTGCAGGCGCAGATCGCTGGCTCGGCTGCCGGAAACCCATCCCAGTGATCCGTCTCTCGATAATAATGGGCCTTGCCCGGTCAGCTGACGCAAGGGGAACTAGAAAAATCCTCGCCAAAGAAATAGAGACTTTCCGGAAGCTGCTGGTAGAGATGTTTCAACTGGGAAGCTGACAACCCGGCCGCACCACTAAGTGAGCTTCTCCAGAAAGGCCCTGAACTCCTCCTGAAAGCTCCGCACTTCCAACGCCTCGCCGAGCTGTTCCCTGATGAGATCATCCAAGTTAAGCTCCCTGAACAGCGAGTCGACCGTGGCAGGATTGGCCCGGGTTCGAGGATATCTAGGTGTGGCGTAGCAGCAGCCCGCGTGGACCTCGTGCCAGATCCCCAACTGCTTCGACAGCTGCTCGATTTCGACCTTGTCCAGCCCCAGCAGCGGGCGCAGCACCGGGAACCTCACCCCCGCCGTGGTGGCCCAGAGGTTGGAGAGCGTCTGCGAGGCCTTCTGCCCCAGCGACTCACCGGTGACGATGCCCGCGGCACCCTCGCGCTGGCAAATCAACTCTGCCACCCGAAACATGCCGCGCCGGCAGAGCAGGCAGGCGTATCTCCTGTCCCGCCACCCCATTATCCGCCGCAGCACCGGCGACCAGGGATAGACGACTGCCTTCTCGAAGCCGACCTTCCTTTTGAGGTCCCCCAGCACCCTCATCGCGACCAAGAAGGAATCCTCACAGGTGTAAGGGTAGAGGCAGAAATGGAGCGGCAGAACCTCGAACCACCTCGCCGCTAGCACCAGCGCCACCGGGGAGTCGATGCCGCCAGAGACCAGACAGACGACCTTTTCTTTTGTCACGATCATCACGAAACTTATTAATCGACCGTTTGAATAATATCTTGCGTGCCGGGGTAGCCAAGCGGTTAAGGCGGTGGGCTGCAGACCCGCTATTCGCCGGTTCAAATCCGGCCCCCGGCTCCAACCCATTGGTTCAGAAAAGATGGCTAGAAACGGGGAAAGAGACCAGTTCTAGTGCGCGCTGGCGGGGGCCAGAATAACTTTAGAGAACACGTCGAAGCTTGGGATATCCGGGTACATCGAATGGATAAACTCCCTCCGGATCCAGAACTGCCCTCGCCCTCAAGCAGGTGTTTACGAGAACAAACATAGGATACTCCTGCCTGCCCGAAAAAGGAGCCCGAAAGATAATCCTGACGTTTATTTCCTTGGGGTGCTTTTCACGTCCTTCATCTAACATCCAGAAAATTTATTGATGTTGTTTTAGATTGGTGAGAGAAATTTTAAATCATCCTAGGAAGAGTGAAATCGTGGCTCCTGTGAAGAAATCGGGCGGAGGCAAGAGGAGCAGAAGGACGCCGAAGGCTGCCGAAGTCATTCCTGAACAGCCTTCGAGCACCGGCTTCGAGAAGATTGCGTTCGGAGAGCAC
Organism: Hadarchaeum sp. (SeqCode); assembly: GCF_049969415.1. Classification (NCBI taxonomy): domain Archaea; kingdom Methanobacteriati; phylum Hadarchaeota (SeqCode); class Hadarchaeia (SeqCode); order Hadarchaeales (SeqCode); family Hadarchaeaceae (SeqCode); genus Hadarchaeum (SeqCode); species Hadarchaeum sp. (SeqCode). The sequence continues at coordinate 950 of NZ_JBMFOX010000022.1, read as the reverse complement.
CTCTGCGGCTTTTATCGTGATAAAGACGAAGAGTATTCCATCATCGCTCCCTTCTTCCGTGGCGGTCTCCAGAACAACGAGAAATGCATCTGGATCCTCGACGAAAGCACCCGGGAGGAAGCGGTTCAGGCCCTCCAAAGGGCGGGCATTGACCTCGAGAAGCCTCTGGCCTCAAAGCAGTTTGAGCTGCTGTCGAGCGACGAGACCTATCTCCAGGGCGGTTATTTCGACCCCGACCGGATGATAGCCGTGCTCAAGCAGACCGAGGAACGGGCCATCCGGGAGGGCTACCGTGGCCTGAGGATCTCGGGGGAAATGACCTGGGCCTTGAAAAAGAACCCGGGCGCGGAAAAGCTCGTGGAGTACGAGGCCAAGCTGAATTACTTCTTCCCGAACAGCAAGACCGCGGCGATCTGCCTGTATAACGAGAAAAAATTCCCTCCCGACATCCTGCTCAACATCATCTACACGCACCCCCGGATTATCATCGCTGGCTACATCTATGAGAACTGCACCTATATCCCGCCGGATGAGTTCCTGGCGATGCTGAGCGGCAGGATAACCAAACGGCTGGTCGAGAAAGCCAAAAATAATATAATCCGGCTGGCGGAGCAGGAAAGAAAGCAACGGTTGGCTGAGGAGGAGCTGAAAATAAGCGAGGAGCGCTACCGGATGCTCGTCGAGACGATGAACGACGGGCTGGGCGTTGTCGATGAGAACGGGGTCACGACCTACGTGAATGACCAGCTCTGCAGGATGCTCGGTTACTCTAAGGAGGAAATGATCGGCCGGCCCGCAACGGACTTCATTGCTCCCGAGCACCTGAAGATTTTTGAAGAAAATTTGGCCCAAGGGAAGAAGGGCGAGCGCAGAACATACGAAATCATACGGATTAGAAAAGATGGGGAAAAAATATGGACGAGAACCTCGGCAGCGCCGATCTTCGACAG
>NZ_JBMFOX010000021.1:0-21337 GCF_049969415.1 Hadarchaeum sp. (SeqCode) | reverse complement strand
CAATGAGCAAAAACACCTGCGAGAGCAACTACGATGGAGATGGCACTGGGATTTATCTGTCCTCCTCGTCCTACAACACCCTAGACAACAACACTTGCATGTGGAATTCTTGGGGCATTTACCTAGAGTCCTCGTCCAACAACACCATCTCCAACAACAACTGCTCTTACCAGTGGGGGTACTCCGTGGGCTACGGGATCTACTTGTCCTCGTCCGACTACAATATCTTAGACAGCAACACCTGCGAGAACAACTACTACGGAATCTACATACAAAGATTTGAAAACACGACCATCCGCAAAAACACATGCAGTGGCAGTTCCAGCTACGGCATCTATCTGAACAATTCTTACAGGAACTTCATCGAGAATAACTACATCGACAACAATGCCCACGGAATATATATCGAGGGGAGCACCTCATTTGCGGTCATCCGCTTCAACCGCATCACAAACAACACGGCGGTGGGCTCCGGGATTCACGTTGAGGCTGGAGTTAACAGCACGGGAATAACCGTGAACAATAACAACATCGTCGGCAACTCAACCAAGGCCGGGAACTACGGGATCTACAACGGTGGTGACGGGGAGCTCAACGCCAGGTACAACTGGTGGGGCCACCCCAACGGCCCGGGTGGAGTTGGCCCCGGCACGGGAGACAACGTCAGCGCAAACGTGAGCTACACACCTTGGCTCACCGCGCTCTTTGAGAACACAGTCTCGAAACAGACCTCCAAAACCGTGGCGCAAGGGACCAACGCCGTCAGCCTGCCGGGGGTGGCCGACATCACCTTGGATGCCGCCAAAGCCGGGGAGGTCTCGATAACGGTGATAACGGTGCTCTCCGAAATCGCCTTTCCCGAAAGCCTGCTCCAAGCCGGGTTGTTTGTGGACATCAGCACCTCTGAGAACCTAGCAGAAAACTTACGCCTCATCTTCCACTACACCGATGAAGACGTGGCCGGAATTGATGAAAGCTCGCTGAAGATCTACTGGTGGAGCTCGACGGACAACGCTTGGCACCAGTGCGACAACATCGCCGTGGATACGGTCAACAACACCGTTTCGGGATGGGTCAACCACCTGACGTTGTTTGGCATTTTTGGGAGCTCTGCCTCAACCGCTGCGCCACCCCAGCCCACACCAACGCCAACCCCGACGCCGACTCCTACCCCAACACCGACTCCAACGCCAACCCCGACGCCCACGCCGACACCAACCCCAAAACCAAAACCCACTCCTTCGGTGCCCCAACCCACCCTGGCGCCTGAAGTTCCACCCATACCTGTAGAATTAATCATAATTCCCGGCCTGATTCTTGTCTTCTTGGTGATCGCGATCGGTTTGCTGTTGGAGAGGCTATCCACGAAAATCAGGTGATTTCTTGGACTATCTCCACTGTCCCGTTGTCGGCGTCGACCACCACTTTGTCCCCGGTCTTAATCTTCCCGATGTCAATTTTGTCCACGCAGGGTATCCCGGCTAGGATGACGCCGGTGGCCACGATGGTCTCGGTCTCCTGGTTCACAATGGCCGCGGGGGCCACGCCATTCTTCTTCAGCCCGTAGATGACGTAGGAGCCAACCGTGGAGCCCTTTCCCTGGGGGAAGACCAGAACCCGTCCCTTGACGCACTCGCCCTCGAGCTCATGCCCTTTCTCAATGACGATTCCCGTCTTGGGGTCGACGCCGCCGTAGAAGCTGAGCGGGGACCTTGAAACCAGCGCCGCGCCGCTGGCCTTTCCCGGGCTGATCGTCCTCCCCTTCACACCACCAGCTCCTCGAGCAATTCATCGAGGCTCCTGAAGACCACCTGCTGCTTGCAGAACCCGGGCAGGTAGTTCGCCGCCTTTCCGGAATCAACCCCTATGGTCCTGTAACCCATCCGCTCAATCGGTGACACCACGGTGCAGGTGTCGGCAACCACCCTGCCGCCAGCCCCCTCTATCGCAGCCGTTAGCCCCATTCTGGTCGCCGCTTCCTTGGTCATGCGCGAGGTGCAGATCCAGAGCGGCTTCTTGAGCCTTTTCCCGTCCAGCTTGGCTGCGAGCGTGGCGATCTCCTTGAGCGAGGCGTGCGGGCAACCCAGAATCACGATATCGGGGTCGACCCCGGTGTTCAGCTTTTCGTGGGCCTCCCGGAGCTCCTGTTCACCGACCCCGATTCTCTCCAGACTGGAAACATCCATCAGCTTGGCCTCTGGTGTGATTCCCTCAACGTGGTAGAGCGCCACCGCCCCCGACGCCGCCATCGCCGCCCCGAGCGCCTTGAGCTGGTCCACATCGGCCTCCTTAATCCCCCGGAAATAGGGAACCTTGTCCTTGACTATTTTTCCCACGTAATATCCCAGCGCGCCGAAGTCCGAGGTGCTCCTCAGTTCGGCCTTGACCTCAATCAAGTAGTGGGGCTTTCTGTTTTCGTCGAGGTGTAGTCCGTAGTTGGGCGTGAGGCCGCAGATGGCCGCCGCGAGCGCCGAGGGACCGCCCTCCCGGTTCGTCCGGGCGCCGATGACGGAGTTGGCAAAGGAAACCGCCGAGGACTCGGACCAAGCAAGGTGCTCGCCAAAACGCGGTAAATTTCCGACTAGGTAGGGAGTACAGGTCGCGGTCATCAGGACCCCCATTTTCCTAAAAGCCTCCATGATCCTCAGCTGCTTTTGGGCGAAATCCTCGGGAAAGCCCAGCTCCTTCCAATCAACAAGGTCCATCCCGGGAGGGTTCAGCGTCGTGGGTACCCCTACCCGTGCCCCCTGGGCGGCGATGTCCTCAAGGAACTCGAGGCCAGGGTCACCGATTGACTTGTAGGAAACGCCGGCGACCTGCGCCGAGGCCACAGGAATCATGCGGTCCGCGCCGTAGACCTCACCCAGTCGGACCAGCAACCGAAACATGCGCTCGACGACTTCACCCTTCTCGCCGGCGAGCATGCGCTCCTGTTCCTTCGTCAGATACATGGCATCAGCTAAAAATAGACCCGCCTTGATTTAATCCCTTTTCCCGATGGGACGGGAATTAAATGGAAAATCAAGTGACGCGCTCCTTCAGCCTCTCGAAGAATCCCTTTCTCGTTCTGGCCTTTTTCTCGAAAACCTCCCGTAGCAACGCCTCCCTGTCCTTGGGCAGCCTCTCCGGTATCTCCACGACCACCTTCACCAGCTGGTCACCCCTCTTGCCTGTATGAACGTTAGGCATGCCCTGCCCTCGCATTCGGAACACTGTGTGGCTCTGCGTCCCGGGCGGGATCCGGAGGATGGCCTTTCCGGTTATCGTCGGGACCTCAACCTCCCCGCCAAAGATAGCGGTGCCGAGGTCAATCGTGGTGACACAGAAAAGGTCGCCGTCGTGTCTGTCAAAAATCTCGTGCTCCCTTACCCGAACCACCACGTAAAGATCGCCCGGAGGCCCGCCCCGCTCACCGGGTTCTCCCTCACCTGGAATCCTCAGATACTGACCGTCGCTAACGCCCCTCGGGATCTGAACCTCAATCTTTCTCGTCCTCTTGGTCTTGCCGCTGCCCCGACAGACCTCACAGATCCTTTCCACCACCCTTCCCGTCCCCTGACATCGGGGACAGGTGATTATGTTCACCACCTGGGCAAAGGCGCTCCGCTGTATCCTTCTAATCTCGCCGGTACCACCGCAACTGTTACATTTCCTCAAGTAGCCAGGTTTAGCCCCTGTTCCGTGGCAGGCTGGGCATTCGGAAAAATGAGGGACCTCGATGGTAGTCCTCAGGCCGTGGAAGGCCTCCTCGAGCGAGATCTCGACCTCGACGCTTAAATCCCGGCCTTCCCGGGCCCGCTCGCCCCGCTCAAAGCCGGTGAAAACGTCGAAGATGTCCCCGAAGCCCAAATCCCTGAAGAGCTCGTCGAAGCTGGGCCACCTGAAGCCGATGAAGTCCTCGGGCCTGAATGCGGCGTGGCCAAACTGGTCGTACTGGGCCCGCTTCTGGGGGTCGCTCAGTACCTGAAACGCCTCGTTAATCTCCTTGAACTTCTCCTCGGCCTCCTTGTTTCCAGGATTGACATCCGGATGGTACTTTCTAGCCAGCTGGCGAAATGCCCTCTTTATCTCCTCGGGGCTGGCATCCCGGCTCACCCCAAGGATTTCGTAGTAGTCCTTTTTGGTCATGTTAATCTAAAAGGAGATTATTCCTCTACCTTGAAGTCGGCATCGATCACTTTTTCCTTGTCCTTCTTACCCCCGCCGCCCTCTGTTTTCTCCGCTCCCGCCTTCTGCTTCGCCTGCTCCTCGGCATATCGACGCGCGGCCTCCTGATAGATAGTGGCACCGGCCTCCTGCAGAGCCTTCTGCAGCTTATCCATCTCTACCCTGATTTTGCCCACGTCCTTGCCCTCCAGCGCCGCTTTTAGCGACTTCAGCGACGACTCAACTTTTTCCTTCTGTTCCTGGCTCAGCTTTTCCCCGAGCTCGGAAAGGGTCTTCTCCGTGGTGTAAATTAAGGCATCGGCGTTGTTCCTGAGCTCAATCTCTTCCCTCTTCCTCCGGTCCTCCTCCTCGTGCTCCTTGGCCTCCTTGATCATCCGCTCGATCTCCTTGTCAGAGAGTTTGGTTGAGGCGGTGATCGTTATCTTCTGTTCCTTTCCGGTGCCGAGGTCCTTCGCCGAGACATGCAGAATTCCAGAGGCGTCGATGTCGAAGGTCACCTCGATCTGGGGTATCCCTCTTGGAGCAGGCGGAATTCCCGTCAAGTTGAACTTGCCCAAGCTAGTGTTGTCCGCAGCCATCGTCCTCTCTCCCTGGAGCACGTGGATGGTCACGGCCGTCTGAAAATCTGCGACCGTGGTAAAGATCTGGCTTTTCCTTACGGGTATCGTGGTGTTTCGCGGGATAATCGGGGTCATCACGCCTCCTAGCGTCTCAATCCCGAGCGTGAGTGGCGTGACGTCGAGTAGAACAATGTCCTTGATTTCCCCGGCTAGAATTGCACCTTGAATTGCAGCTCCCATGGCGACGCACTCCATGGGATCTAACCCTCTCACCAGTTTCTTGCCGATTTTCTCCTCGACAAACCTCTGCACGCAGGGCATCCGCGTGGGCCCGCCGACCAGAATCACCTTGTCGATATCATCCTTGGTCAGCTTAGCATCAGCAAGCGCCTGTTCAATCGGTCCAATACATCGGTTGATTATGGGCTCTACCAGCTGCTCCAGCTTGGCCCTGGTCAGCTTCAGGGAGAGGTGCTTGGGCCCGTCTTTATCCGCGGTGATATAGGGGAGGTTAATCTCGGTCTCCAAGACTGTGGAGAGTTCAATCTTTGCCTTCTCCGCCGCCTCCCTGATTCGCTGCATCGCTGTCTTGTCATTTCTAAGGTCGATGCCCTCCTGCTCCTTGAACCGCTCCACAATCCAGTCGATGATGGCGTTGTCCATATCGGTCCCACCGAGCTGGGTGTCCCCCGCAGTCGACAACACGGTGAAGGTTCCCTCGCCAAACTCCATGATGGTGACGTCGAGGGTACCGCCGCCGAAGTCGAAGACCAAGATCTTGTGCTCACCCTCCTTGTCCAATCCATAGGCCATCGCTGCAGCCGTAGGCTCGTTGACCAGCCGCACCACCTCTAATCCCGCGATGGTGCCGGCATCTTTGGTGGCCGTTCGCTGGTTGTCGTTGAAGTAAGCTGGGACGGTTATCACTGCCTTTTTGACCTCCTCCCCAAGGAATGCCTCGGCGTCACGCTTAATCTTCTGCAGGATAAACGCCGAAATCTGTTGAGGGGTGTATTCCTTGCCATAAATTTTGTACTTATAATCAGTCCCCATCTTTCTCTTGACACCGATAATCGTTCCCTCAGGGTTGGAAACCGCCTGTCTCCTCGCGGGCTCGCCAACTAACAGCTGCCCGTCTTTGGTGAAGGCCACCACTGAGGGGAACATCTTTCCGGCCACGGTTGGCCCCTCCGCAGAGGGGATGATGGTAGGTTTACCTCCGATCACGACCGCGGCCTGACTGTTCGAGGTGCCGAGATCTATCCCGATAATCTTCTCCTTGGCCATAAAATCATCCCTCCCCTGATTTTACCGCGACCTTCACTTTCGAATGTCGAATGACCTTGGATTTAAGCATATAACCCTTCTGCAGCTCCTCGAGAACCGTCCCCTCCTCCTGATCCGATTTTTCTCGCAAAACTGCCTCATGATAGTAGGGGTCGAACTTCTTTCCCAAGGCTTCGATCGGTCTCAAACCGCGCTGTTCCAAGATCTTAAAAAAGTTTTTATACAACATTCGCAGCCCTTCCTTGTCTTTACCCTCTTTCATCGATCCCAAGGCCCTCTCGAAATCATCCAGCACGACCAGCAAATCCTTGATCAAACCTTCGTTAGCCAGCTCTATGATTTGCTCCCTTTCCCGGTCCAGACTCTTCCGGTAGTTCTCAAAATCGGCCTGCAGATATTTCAGCTGGTTCAGCCTTTCTTCAGCTAGCTTGGCCTTCTCCTCCATCTCCCGCTGCAGCTCGATCAGCTTTTCCTGCAGCTTTTGTGTCTCCGGTTCCACCTTTACCTCCGCCGCCATCCCCACCACCTCAGAAAACCGGCTCGCAAGCAGCATTTCAAGAATTTAAATCCTGCAACCCGATAATCCTTTAACTTTTAAGATAACGGTTTTTTAAATTTTATCGTTTCATTCCAGATAATCCTCAAACTTCAATTTCAGCGGGGGCTCCGGCTTGAAGAAACCCTTCTGACCCTCACCCCAGGGAATTGTCAAATCAAAGCCCATTTTTGTGGTCATCCTCGTCTTCATGTCTGAGGATGGGTCAAGCGATGATCCGGGCTCACGTTTCATAATGATGTCCCGGTCCCCTTGGAACCTCGTGGCCATCGCCCACTCAACCTCATGCGGGTTATGAACATCGATGTCCTCGTCGACCACCCAGACATGCTTTAACGACTTGTGTCCTCGGAAGGCCGCCTCAATCGCTTTTTTACCGTCATCGGGGTGCTTCTTCTTTATGCTGACCACGGCGTGCAGCCAAGAGCATCCCGCCGGGGTGATGTAAACGTCTTTGCACTCGCAGACGCTGTTGACCTCGCGAAAAATCGTCGGCTCGCGCGGCATCCCCATCAGCGTCTTGTGCTCCAATCCTCCGGGGAGCAGGGCATGGTAAACGGCCCCCTCTCTGACAAACATCCTCTTGATTCGGGCCACCGGCTGCTTTCTCACTATGTCCGGGATTTCCGTGAGGTCGACAAACGGCCCCTCGTCGTGTTCCTCTCCCGTCATCTCGGCAATCATCACTATTTCCGCCTCCGGAACCAGATGTCCGTTCAGCTCAATCAGATTGGTCTCGCCCAGAGCGTTGGCGATGCTCAACTCGCTTTTCCCAAGCTCCACCGAGACCGCGGCTGCAACCAAAACCGGGATGGAATTGCCGATGCAGATAGCGAACTCCTTGTTACCGCGCTTGAGATAGGCATCAAAATCACGCGGCAGTATCCTAACCACCACTCGATCTCTCCCGATTACCATCATCCGGTGGAAGGAGGCGTTCAACCCGAGTTCAGGGTCCCGCGCGATCACCACGGCCGAGGAGAGGTAGGGTCCACCATCAAACGGGTAGTGCCAAAGTATTGGAAATTGGGTGAGGTCGGCGGTAACCTCATGATAGTCATCGGCCGAGACCACCCGGGGCTCTCGAGGGTTATCGATTGCCCACGCTAGTTTAGAGATTATTTCCTCCGGTCTGATGCCAAGACCCAGGGCCACCAACTCGCGCGTGGAGCAGAGGTTGGCCACCACCGGCATGGAAAATCCCTTAACGTTCTCGAACAGCAGAGGCCTATCATTCTTGAGCCGGATTAAGGTGGAGATCTCATACTTCGTGTCTACGGGGCGCCTGATCCTCGTAAGCAAGCCCTTTTCGTCGAGCAGTTTGAGGAAACTGCGCAAATCCACAACATCACCCGATCCTAGTCACAAGGGCTTCAAAACCCTCCCTTCTTATCGCCCGAGCCACCCTCTCCTGTAGTTCCCTGCCCGGGGTGAGCGCCACCATGTTGCCCCCCAGACCGCCACCAGTCATCTTTGCCCCGTAGGCGCCATTTTCTCTGGCCAGCTCGACGAGAAAGTCCAGCTCCTTGCAGGAAACCTCTATCGCCTGGAGGAGCTCGTGGTTTCGGTTCATAAGTATCCCGACCGTCCTTAAATCGTAGTCGACCAGCGCTTTCCTAGCGATGTAGGCGAGCTCCTCCGCCTCCTTGAAAATCCGTTCATACTTGGCCGGGTTTTTCTGCCGGCGCTCTCTGACGCCAGCCACAGCCGCCTCAGTATTGGCAACCAGACCGGTATTGGCCATCACGATCTCCACCGGGCGCCTGATGGAAATCCGTTCAATTGGCTTTCCACGGACGAACCAAAGCAACCCTCCGTAGGTGGCGGCGGTATTGTCCACCCCAGAGGGATTGCCGTGATAGGCCTTCTCCCCCTCATAGGCAATCTGGTTAATCTGGTCATCGGTCAATGAGAGGTTGAACTCCTCGGAAAGTGCCCGGGCTATGGCCACGCAGGAGGCCGCACTGGCCCCGATTCCGCTAGCCGCCACGAGGTCGCCCTCCAATGTGATCTTGATTGAGGTCCGGGAGAGATCGACCCCAACAGCTCTGATTATCCGCTCAATCGAGTCCCGCTGCTGTTCCAGCTTCTCCTCCTTGTATCCAGGCGTGGCCGGTCTGCGGTCATCAAGGACCCACCCCGAGCCTTCCTCCCTTTCAACCCTGGCCACTGTGGCCTTCTCGATGGCGGAGACGATGGAGGGTATTCCGTAGACCACAAAGTGTTCATTGATGAGGATTACTTTTCCGTAGCCTTTTCCTTCTCCCATCCGCCCACCTCACCGCGACAGGGCTTTTCTTATGCTTTTCAGCTCCTTCAGTATCTCGGCCCCAACGTCCGCTTGGGGTTTGGGTGTCCCAAACAGCGGTCGGCTCCTAACGTGTTTTAAGATGGCCTCTCTGATCTCTAAAAAGTTGGTCACTCCCCAGATCGAAGCTTCTGCTCCGCGGTGCCCAGGTCCAGAAGTCCCGCCTGCAGGCCCGGTATATCCGGCGGTGTATATCTGCACAGATCCGATTCCAAACCTACGCGACAAGGGGCCCTGGATAACATCTATCGACATCACCCGCGCATAGGGGACCGTATGCTTCATCTTCCACCACACACCCCGCTCGACTAATACTTCCTCAGAGGTCAGCGTGTAGGTGATGGAGTCATAGTACTTCCGAATCCAGTACGCAACGAAGGCAACGATGGCCACCACGAGTGCCAACGGTATCATCAGATATGGCCAGCTGCCGGGCCATATCTCAGGGGCATAGGTCATAGCGGCATAAAGGACAAACAGGCAGGCGGCCAACGGCACCGCGGCCGCAAGCGCCAGATAGCTGTAGTAGAGCTTCTTCAGGTTCGGGTGCGGATGGAATTTTTTGCTTATCTCCAAGTTCAATCCCCCTTCTATCTTCACCGGGTAGGTATTTAACTTTCAAGAAAATATCGAATATGATTCAAATGAAGATTATATCTACCAGCGCCGGGAGCTACCCTCGCATCGGCGACAGCTTGGAACAACAGCGGCACCGCCAGGCCTACGCCCAGCTGGAGCGTGGCGAGATCACCTTGGAGGAATTCGAACGCGTCCAAGATGAAGTCACGCGGGATGTCATCGAGGAACAGATTAGGGCCGGACTGGACATCGTCACCGATGGCCAGGTAAGATGGTATGACCCAATCTCACACATAGCGAGATCAGTGAAGGGCTGCAAGATAAACGGCCTCCTCAGGTTCTTCGACACCAACTTTTACTTCCGACAGCCGGTAATCGAGAACAGGCTCTCGCGCGCCGGGCCAACAATCCTGAAGGAGTTCTCCTTTGCCAAAAAGTTCTCCAAAAAACCGGTGAAGCCGGTGCTTACCGGTCCTTACACGCTGGCCAAGCTTTCCATTGACCATGGCGGTTTCGGCCTGCAAAGGATAGTTAAAGACTTTGCCGAGATAATCGCCGATGAGGTGAAAGATTTGGAACAGGAGGGTGCCGAAATAATCCAGCTGGATGAGCCCGCGATTCTGAAACACCCAGAGGAATTTGACCTGTTCTCCGAAGCAATCGAAACCGTCTCTGCGGAGAAGGGGCGGTCCCATCTAGCGCTCTACACCTACTTCGGCGACGCGGCCCCCCTCTATGAAAAAATGCTGGAGCTACCCGTGGACGCAGTCGGGCTGGATTTCACCTACAGCCCCACGCTACCACAACTAATTGAGAGGCTAGGATGCGACAAGGATATCGGGCTGGGACTGATCGACGGAAGGAACACCAAGCTCGAAAGACCTGAGGAAATACTAGAGAAGCTGCAAAGAATTATCTCAGCTCTGCATGGTGAAAACATCTATCTGAACACCTCCTGTGGCTTGGGCGACTATCTCCCTCGAGACATCGCGTTCAAAAAACTTCAGATTGTGGCCACAGTTGCCGAAAGAGCTAGGAGGATGTTCTGATGCCCGAAAAACTGAAAAGGCTCGGGATCAACCTGCCGCTTCTGCCGACCACTTCGGTGGGGAGCCTGCCCAAGCCGCCCTACATCCTCGAAGCCAGACAGAAATTCTCGGCGAAAAAAATCGGGGCAGCCGAGCTAAAGGCGCTGGAGGAAAAGGCGACGAAGGAGTGGATAACAACACAGGAGGAGCTGGGCATTGATGTCCTCGTCGATGGAGAGATGTACCGCGGGGATATGGCCGCCTTTTTTGCTGAAAACCTGGAGGGATTCAGAACTAGCGGTCTTGTCCGCAGCTATGGCAACCGCTACTACCGAAAGCCCATCATCGCCGGAGAAATCAGGTGGAGGGGACCAATCACTGTAGAATGGTGGAAATTTGCCCAGCGCCTGACGAAAAAACCACTAAAGGGAATGATCACGGGACCATACACCATGATGGACTGGTCATTCAACGAGTATTATCCGTCCCGGAGAGACGCCTGCCTAGCGCTGGCCAAGGCCCTTCATGAAGAGGTCAATGCCCTTTCCAAGGCCGGAGCTAAAATCATCCAAATCGATGAACCGGCGATATCGGCGCGGCCCGAGGAGCTTTCCGAGTTCGCCGTTGAGGCCCTGCGCATCGTCACCAGCGGGATTGACGCCTACTTTATCTGCCACATCTGTTACGGTGCTTTCGAGTTCATTTATCCCGAGATGCTGCAGCTGCCGGTGGACAACTTCGACCTAGAGATGTCCAACTCCGAACTTGACCTCGTCGAACTCTTCCGCGTCCATCCTTTCACCAAAGACCTCTCCTTCGGCGTGGTTGATGTCCACTCCCATGAGGTGGAAACTGTGGAAACCATCGAGAGGAGGATCAGGAAAGCCCTCGAAGTTCTCCGGCCCGAACAGCTTTGGGTAGATCCTGACTGCGGTCTGAAGACTCGCGCCAGGGAGGAAGCCGTGGGCAAATTAAAGAACATGGTCGAAGCCGTGAGGAGAGTAAGGGCCGGTCTTGGAGGGAGGTAAAACGAGACGGGCGGCGGCGGGGCTGTTCATCCTCGCTCTGGCGTTTGCCGTTGTTGCGCTCTCGTTCGCCAGCATCCATCCGCTGACCCAGCCCACACTATCCCCGACGGAGGAAGAATCCAAGATATTTTACTACTTTGAAAACACGACCTTCCGGATTGATGGCTCTGGTGATGCAAAAGCAAACTGGATCATGGAAATGCCGGCGTCTGAGTTCACCGATTTAAACGTGCTATCGTTTACGGGCGGGACGATTGGCGGTACCCCGGTTCATGGGACTGGCCGGGAGAACGCCCGGCAGATGTACGTCGCCGAACTGAAGGGGTCCTATGCTACCTTCGGCCAAGAGATTGAGGTCACCAATTGTGATCTCGTCAGCTTGGAGGTCGGTAACGATTTACAGATTAAGGCAGAATGGACGGTACGTCAACTGGCCCACTGGGAGGATGGGGTTTGGAAAGTCGTTGTCGAGCCCGTTGACTTAGAAACGTACACGAGCAACACTTTGAACCAGATAAAGGATCTTCAGGGCAACCTCTCACTCCTCTCCAAAAACTTTTCTGGTACCTGTCAGCTTAACCTCACCTCGACAATGACCTACATCTTACCCAACGGAGCTGAGATCACCAACTCCGGAGAGCTGAATTTCGAATACAGCATCGACTTTGGAGGCGGAACCAGGGAAACCTGCACCGTCCGCGTGGTCAATGCCGGCGGGATTCAGGCAGTGGTAATGGAAGATCTGATTACCATCACCTCCAAACCGATTTCAATCTCAACTGCGGAATTCCTGGAAAACACCAGATTCATCACCATTGAGTACGCAGGCGTGCCTCCGCCAGTCGACTTTGTCGACTCCGTGGCCGGGGTGGCCGTCAACCTCAAGTTTGGCAGAGAAAAAAGTGTTTATACCGTGGTCCTAGATGGGGTCGAGGTTAACCTCACACCCTACCAACTTCTTTACTACTCGGCGCTGCAGCTGCTCAGAATTCAAGAAAACGACGCCCGCCCCTTGCTCCAGAGCGGACACCCGCTCGCCGTGGCAAGCCCCAAAGCCGAACGGGGGAGCTGGGGAACTTTCCTGCAAACCTTTAACTTGGATGACCTGACGGCTCTGGCCAGAGACGTCTGCGGCCAAATAGAGGCAACCAGGACTGTGCCCGAGAGCCTGGAAATCCCCATCGGCAGAATAAGACCAAAGGACGCGCTGTACACCTTCTTGAAGGCCCTTTCTTATTACCAGGAGCAGAAAACACTGCCCAGCCAGCTGAAGTTTCTCCCCGTGCCCAGCGGAAACCTAGAAAAAAGCGGGTTTGAAGTTCCCGCCCATCTCGCCTATTTCACGCTGGGAGAAAAGTACGTCGTTACTGGGACTGACCGAGTGAAACAGATAATCACGGAGCTAAAGCAGACTGAGACCACCGACCGAGACTTCGCGGAAAATGCCTGCAGCTGGGTCTACGGCAACATCACCTATCCCAGTCCGCTGGTCCTAGGCTGGTTCACCTCCGAGGAAGTGCTGGAGATGAAATCTGGAAAGTGCTTGGACAAGGCCAATCTTTACCTAGCCATCGCCCGCACCGCCGGGCTCCCCGCTAGGCGCGTTTCAGGTTTTCTAATCTTCGACCAAGTTGGGCCGCCCTTCACGGACATCGCCGGTGTGACTCCGGATGGGAAATACCTCGTCGGACATGCTTGGACGGAGGTCTACATATTTGGGGAAGGCTGGCGGTTCGCTGATTCCACTGCGGGTTACTTTGACCGCCCAGAATATGCGGATAAAATTTATTCCCGAATTGAGGAGACTTGGCCCGAGGTGCTGGCCCAATACGAAACGGTTTACGGTGATCTGTTCTGAAAGGCGATTAAAATGAAACTGGTAAACAAGATTGACCGGGAGGCCTTGGAGTTTATCCTCAACGTCTCACGCTCCAGCCACCCCAGGGAGTTCGCCGGGATACTGCGGGCAAAGGGAGATGTGATTCGGGAGATTCTGGTGCTGCCCGGAACGCTCTCCTCGGAGGAATCTGCGGTCCTCCGCCTTCACATGATGCCAATCGACCCAGGCGCCTGCGGCACCGTGCACAGCCACCCCTCGCCATCGCCCGTGCCGTCCGAGGACGATCTTCTCCTGTTCGCAAAGTTCGGCCGCGTCCACATCGTCGTCGCCTTCCCCTATAATGAGAGGTCGTGGCGGGCCTACAACCACCGCGGGGAGAGGGTGGATTTGGAAGTGGTGGGGTGAAAGCAATGCGCTGGCGGACTTGGAAGCCCTGGTACCAAAAGATTGCCAAAAGGCTCGAGCTGGATGAGCAGACTGACGTTGCGGCCGCCAAGCTGCTGGACAGCTTGCTGCCCGAACCGAACCTAAAGGCGCTGGCAAAAATAATCAGGAGCAAGGAATGCATCGTCTTCGGAGCGGGGCCGTCGCTTGAGGTGGATTTGAAAGGGTTGGAAAAGGAAGGTTACCTAAAAAAAGTCCTAATTTCGGCTGACGGGGCCACCTCTGCAGTTATCCATTATCGGAACCCGGAGGTCATCGTCACCGACCTAGATGGTGCGGTTGTGGACCAGCTGAGGGCCTGGAGAAAAGGCAGCTGGCTGGTGGTTCACGGCCACGGGGATAACATGGACCGGCTGCGCAAATATGTACCAAAACTCTCGGAACGGGTTGTGGGCACCACCCAGACGAAGCCCTTCGGGAAGCTCTTCAACTTCGGCGGGTTCACGGACGGTGACCGGTCCGTTTTCCTGGCCCACGAGCTGGGGGCGAAAAAAATCTACCTCGCCGGCATGGACCTCGGCACCGAGATTGGAAAGTACTCGGGCAGAAAAAACAGGGCGCACAAGCTGCTCAAGCTGGAGATCTGCAGGGAGCTGCTGGGCTGGCTTTCCTCAGAGCTCGGGGCAAACATTGTCAACCTAACTCATAATGGCGAGCCGATACCTCATGTTTCTAAAGGAAAGGTAGAATAATCTTCTCCACTGTTTTAATATTTTAAATTAACGCCCTCAGCGCAGCAGCTTGCGCGTGAACTCCAGAAGGTCCCTGACAACAAAATCCCCGGTGTGCTTTCCCTCACGGTCGAGAAAGAAGGCCCTTATTCCTGCCTCCCGAGGCGCCAAGTAGTCAAAAATATAGTTGTCACCGATGTGGACCACCTCATCCGCCGAGGCACCTATCTGGGCCAGGACCTTTAGGTAAAAATCCCCGGTCTTCTTCACCAAGCCGAAGTCCGAGGTTGCGGAAAAAACCCGGTCGAAGTATTTCTCCAGACCCGACTCCTTGACCTCGACCTCGGCCAGCTCCCTGACGCCATTCGTGATTATGATGAGCTTGAACCTGCCGTGAAGCCGCTCCAGCGCCTCACGGGCGTCGGGATAGAGCCTGACCTTGGGCCGGCACTCCTCGATTAAATCACTCCAGTGGCCCTCAAAGCCGAACTCCTTCCACCAGTAACCGATGTTGTACCACGCCAAGTTGTCCATGCCCACCTCATTGTACCTTCTCCTGATTTCCCGAAGCGCCTCCGGGAAGCTCAAGCCCCAGCGCTTGGAATACAGACGGGCCATGCAATCAAACCAGAAGGCGTCGGCAAACGTCCAGTCTACTAAGGTTCCGTCCAGGTCAAGGGATACGATCCTCACCATGTTATCAGCTCTTATCCATTTGGGTTGGGTCATTTTATTTTTATCTTAGACTAATTCTAAAGGGATAACCCGCGGGTGAAATTATGGAAAAAAATGACAGGTTCATCCAAGTCAACGGTGAAATCCTGCCCTATTCCGTCGAGCGACGAAGGGTCAGAAATCCGCGGCTGGAATTCAGAGCCGAGGGGCTGGTGGTCGTCCTTCCGGTTGGTTGGGGCGACGAAACCCACTTATTGAAGGAGAAAATCGGTTGGATCTCAAAGAAACACGCCCAGATAAAGGCCGCCTTCGAGAGACTGGACAAACGGGCCGCCGGAGGCAATGCAGTGCCTATCTTTGGAGAACTCTTCGAAATAAGGCGGGGGACGTCTTTGCTCTTCGATCCAGCTAGGAGGATAATAGAACTCAATCCCGACGACACCAATCAGAAAAAGAGACTGGCCGCCATGCTCAAGAAAATGCTCGCCGAGGAGTTGCACCAGGCGGTAACCTACTACTGCCAAAGATTTGGGGTGAACTTCAAGAGGATTTGTATCAAAAGACACAGGAGCAAGTGGGGTAGCTGTTCCTTCCGCGGCAACCTGAACTTCAACCTCCGCCTCGTCCACCTGCCCAGGGAACTGGTCTGGTATCTGGCCTGCCATGAGGTAGCTCACCTGCGGGAAAGGGGGCACGGAAAAAGATTCTGGTCATTGGTCGGTAGTGAGTTCAACAACTACCGGGAGATTGAGAAAAAACTCTTTGAATACTGGTTCTTAGCGCAGGAATGTTTAAATTCCATTTTCTCTTCAGACTGGGCAAATTTTTAAATGGACGATTATGGTCTGCCCAGATAAAATCTCGCTCCCTGAACGAGGCTCCAAACGGCAAAACAGAGGGCCGATGATAGCTCCGGAATCGCCACGGCGGTCCAGTGTTGGGTCCAAGGAAGGGTCCCCACCACCCCGAGCAAAACTGTCAGCACGCCCCAAAATTTAGAACCCGAGCGATATATGCCTACGCCAAGGATCCAGAAGGAAATCGGCACCAGCAGGAAAAAGGCCACGGAGAAGTAAAAGTGGATTCGCCCGGCCGCCTCGGAGAATATCCCGATGCCGATGAGGGAAATTGTGCCCAGCAAGAAAACCAGCGCGCCCACCCGCCGAATCTTATCTTGGTAGGTTGAAAACATTACCACAGCGGCCACGGTGGCCAACAACCCTCCCAGCACCAAGCCCGAGTTAAAGACCAGAGCCGCTTCACCCACTCCCAGATCGCTGAGGGCGTTCCCTGTCCAAGTAAACCAAGGCGAAAGCGATATCGCGATGAAGATGAACGAAAGTGCCACTATCGGTGCCGCGATTCCGCAAACCCCGGCGAGCCTCAAACGCCTGTGCTCAGGTGTCATACTGGTCTTGAGCCTCAAAGCCGGTGTCGTCCTCAGACTCCAGCGGTTCCTCTTCAGCCCGCTCTTCAGCGCCCTCGGCCTGTTCCTGCTCCGCCTGCTCCTCGGATTTCTCTTCCTCGGTTTTCTCCTCCGTCTTCTGCGGAACGAGTTCCATGTACAGCTTCTTAAGCTCCTCCTCCTTCTCCTTCAGGGCTTTTTTCGACGGCTTGGGTAGGCTTAGGCTCACCCCGGCCTGCGAGAGCTCGCGCTTATATCTTGCCAGCTTTGCGGAACGGGCCAGTTGCCTGGCCTTTACGGCCATCTTGCCGGTCTTACGGGTCAAACTTTCACCGCCTTTTACTAACACTCCCCCTATTTTAACCTTGATGCGTCTCTGGAACCAACCAATACTCGGCCTCCTTCCTTATGTCGCGCAGGAACTGGCTGAACCCGTCATAGCTCAAATAGTAAACTGTCTTCCCTCCCGCTTTTCTCGTGGCAATCATCCCGGTCTCCCGCAGTGGTTTCATCAATACATAAAAGTGCTTACGGCCCCCAGGCGTTTTCAGATCCAGCCCTAGCACCGCCGCCAGCTCGTCGATGCTCTTCGCACCCTCCCGCAACGACCGCATCACCTTCAACGCCTCCGGCTTCAACGACGAGCTCTTGGGGTGGTTCCCGTAGGCTAAGTCCAACAGCCTCTCTGCTCCTCCTCTCTCTTCCACATTATCACCCATCCTAAGTAATTTTCACTTCATTAATGAGTAACTTCAATATTTAAACCTTATGGTAAGTAATTTTAGCACTCTTCAACAGTAATTTTGTTTTACACCCGCCGATTTTTCCTGTTTTTGGGTTACCTTATACAAGGTAAACAGCCGACTTCATGGGGATCCTTTGGCCAAAACCGCGCTCTCCAAGGAGGTCCAGCTTTTGGGTCGTTACTCTATATGAATCATTTTCCACTCCGTTAATCCATCCTCAACCAGGAGGATAGCCGAAAACCTCCGCCAGCGTCTCGTCTACCTTTTTTAAAACTTTTTTTGAAAAAATAGCCACGTTTTGTGAACTATTTTCACTTAATTCGGTTAATTTTTGTTTTAATTTGTTCAATTGCTTTGATATGCTCTCTTTATTCATTTGTTCCCTGAGTTTACCCTTGATTTCAATTTCATAAATTTTAAAAAGCTCATTTTCTAAACTTCCTATCTTCAATAGATCAGCCAAATTTATAATTGTCTTGGCCACTTCCTCACCCAATTCGGTCAATTTCACCAGCTTAATTCTCCCTGATTCCATAAATGAGACCAAATTTAGCTTTTTCATCTTTTTTAATACGTTAAAAGTATGTGCATATGTAGCATTAACTTCTTTAGCTATTATTGTAGTATAAATCTGTTTATTTTCTTTTTTTAGGCAAACAAGTATCTTAGCTGGCTTTTCTTGTAAAAAAAGCCCGTATATTTCCTCTTCTTTTTTTAGCGCGTTCAAATTTATCCCGCATTTATATAAAAAATTATATCTATTTAAACTTATCTATAATAAAAAATATAAATCAAAAAATATATTAAGAAGAGGAAAGTGGATAATTTTGAAAAATTTTAAAAAGTTTGAAAGAAAATTTAAAAAAAATTAGAGCGAAAATTGTGAAGAGCAAGCCTATACCAAGGGTTAGGGCCAAAAAAAGGACCTAAATCCATCAAAAAAGCGTGAGTGTTCCCAACGCGGGTTGAGTTGCTGTTATGATCGATGTGCCGAAGAAAGCTAGGCTATGTTTTCGCCCCAGAAGGTTGAAAAAGGTTCAAAACGATAACCAATGGGGTTGAAACAACGCTCGAGACGTTCTTCAGCGCTGCCCTCTACGTCTTTTCAATCGTGGTGGCCGGAACTCTGATCAGAGTAATTACTCACCAGATTAAGTCGCTAAGATTTCTGAAACCCGTTGCTGACAAAGGGTTTAGCCTCCTAAACACATTGGCCATCTGGGTCATGCTGCCCGCAGTGGTCTTCGTCTCGATCTCCCGCTACAGCATGGTAGAACTGGCCATGATGGGAAACGCCTTTGTCTTGGCCTTTTTCGGAATGGGTGTTTGTTTCGTTTCTTCGGTGGCGGTTTCTAGAATCTCAGGAGACGACAGAAAGACCATGGTTGCCATCGTTTTAAACTCGGCATTTCAAAATGTCACCTTTCTCGGTTTTCCCATCATCTACGCATTTTTTGACGTCAGGGGCCTCAACGGGCTGGGTCCGGCTGCCCTTTATGCTGTCGGCATCTCAGTCCCCCACTTAATCTTGGGAGTAATGCTGGCATCAACTGCGGTGAGGAAAAAGATCAGCGTAGGTACCGTGGTCGAAAATGTCATCACTTTCCCCGCTGCCTTCGCCTTAATCATCGCCCTACTTTTCGTCGCCTTTAGCGCCCCGCTGCCAACAGTCGCCCGAGCATTTTTTGACACCTACCTCACTAAGCCGTTCTTCGCCCTCATGCTGCTGCTCGTGGGATATCAGATGCCAGTCGTTAGCCCGAGAAAATATGTGAAGGACATCACCATGGTCTCGCTGCTGAGGTTCATCGTCTGCCCGCTGGTGACCTATGGCCTAATCATGGCGTTGGGGCTGAGCCTACATACCGACATCACACCGCGACCATCAATGATCCTAGCGATAATGCCGCCGGGGTTTTTTAACATGATGCTGGCCTGGAACTACAAACTAGACCTGAAGATGTACAGCGCGATTATCTTCTACACAACCTTGCTGTCGCTCTTCATCGTGCTGCCGCTAACGTACATGTTTATTTTTTAACCAAAGCTCCAGCTTCCTCGAAATCAATCCGATCATGAATAAGCGAGATTAAAACATCGGGAAGTTGACCGATGCTGACTCTAATCTGTTTAGTGGAATCCCTATCCCTCACAGTAACCGTATCATCCTCCAGCGTCTGGTGGTCAATCGTCACGCAATAAGGCGTGCCGATCTCATCTGCACGAGCGTAACGCCGACCAATCGAGCCCGAGTCGTCATATTCTGCCAGCAAACCCTTCCCCCTTAAAAGATTCTGCACCTCTATCGCCTTTTCCGGCAGCCCATCGCGTTTGAGCAGCGGGAGGACTCCGACTTCAACCGGGGCCAACCACTTTTTCAGCTTCAGGTACTTCCGATCACCTTCTTCGACAAAGGCGTGCTCCAGGACGCAGTAGAGTGGCCTATCAATGCCATAGGAAGGTTCAACCACATGGCAGAGAATTTTTCTACCGCTTTCACCAACCGTCATCGTCAAGTCCTCGCCGCTGTACTTCATGTGACGCGAGAGGTCATAATCGGTGCGGTTAGCAATGCCAGCAACTTCCACCCAGCCAAAACGCTCCGTGAAAACCTCGGCGTCCCAAGTCTCGCTGGAGTAATGCGCCCTCTGCCAAGGCTTTTGTTCTCGGAATCGGATGTGTTCGTAAGGTATGCCCAATTCCACAAGGAACCTTTTCGTCAGCGCGGCGTAGTAGGCAATCAGCTCGTTATGAATATAGTTTCTTTCCACCGCCTCCCGGGCGGTGACCTCCATTATTTTCTCCTCACCCTTAATCTGGTCCTCAGCTCGCCACAACCGGATCCTCTCTTCGGCAAGACAGGAGAAGTTGGGATGGTGTGGATTTTCCGGGTCAAAGAAAACCTCTGCCTCTGCCATCGTGAACTCGCGCAGCCGGATTATCCCTTGGCGCGGCGAGATCTCGTTCCGATATCCCTTACCAATCTGAATCACCCCGAAGGGCAGACGGCCGCGGGCATGGCGCTGCAGTCTCTTGAAATCGATGAAAATTCCCTGCGCGGTTTCCGGCCGCAGATAACCCACTCTCTGGCTGCCGGGACCAATTGTCGTACGAAACATCGCGTTGAAGAGGAAGACCTTACCCAGCTCTCCGCCGCAATCGGGACACCTGATGCGGTTCTGGGCAAAGAACTCGTCCATCTCGGCCTCCTTCATGCCTTCGACATCTTTACCAGTATCCTCACGAGCAACATCGACCGCCTTGAAAGAGTTTCCACACTTTTTACACTCCACCATCGCGTCGACGAAATGGTTGACATGCCCGCTCGCCTTCAGCACCTCCTCGGGCAAGACGCTTGGAGAATCTATTTCAAAGAAGTTCTCACCGATCAGGTAGAACTCGCGCCATTTCTGAATGATCTTGTTTTTCAGCACCGAACCTAGCGGACCAAAGTCATAGAACCCGCCCACCCCGCCGTAGATCTCAAACGAGGGCCAGATAAAGCCCCGCCTGCGGGCCAGCTCCATCATCTCCTCTGATTTGTCCCTCAATTCAAGCACCAAAAGTTCGAGAATCCATCACTCCGCCAGCGCCCGGAGTAGATCAACATCCCGCACGATGCCCACTAGCTTCCCCTCGGATGAGACCACCGGCGTCTGCTCGACCCGGTTCTGTTTCATCAGCTGAGCCACCCGGCTAATCGGCGTCTTTCGGGTGATGGTGACCAGTTCCTTGGTCATGATATCCTTTACCAGCTTGTCGGGTATCTTCAACATGCTCTTAGTGATGTAGACCCGGTCCTCGCTATCCCAGGTCCAACTGTCACCCTCGCTCCGTCCCGACATCTGACTTACCTTGGATCCAACTTCAATGTCGCTGACCTTGATGATATCGGAATCGTCGATTATTCCCACCATGACCCCGTTTTCATTTATCACGGGCAGCCCGCGGAAGCCGGCCAAGTCCATTATTTCAATTGCCGCCTTAATGGGTGTGCCCTCCCAGACGACAAACACGTGCTTTCGCATGAGATCAGAGGCCGG
>NZ_JBMFOX010000020.1:0-22516 GCF_049969415.1 Hadarchaeum sp. (SeqCode) | reverse complement strand
AGGCAGGTCATGGACTCCAAGCTGTGGACAATCTCGACCATCTGGGCCAATGTTATGTGGTAAGGATTGTAGCTCGGTGCCTCCAGACCCAAAAGCTCGGCGGCCTTCTGGGCCTCCGGCAGCAGCTGTTTATAGTTGGTGTTGAACCGAGCAAGCGCACCGACCATGTAGGGCTTCACCGGACCAAAGGCATGCTTGGCCGTAGAGTGGTCCACGACGCGCTCGGCAATCTTCTGCTTGTAATCCCGGGGCTTGAAAACACCGGCCTCGGAGGATTTTATCATCCCATCATAAAAGGGATACTCCTCAGGGTTGACCAAACAGCTGTAATTGGTCCTTCGTTCAAAATCGGGAAACTTTAGCTTGGAGAAGAAATCCAGCATCCGCGGAATGTCTTCTTTCTGCGCCTGTTTTATTTTCATCAAAAGTCCGGCCAGCTGTTCCTCAGTCACCAAGTTGGTGAAGCCATCTACCACCATTGAAATCGGATGAGTGTGTCGGCCCACCATAACGTCGCAGATATCATGGGCCAGCTTCTTGAGATTGATTGCCGTTTTAACGATGTCGCGGTGGGTGGAAGCCATCGGGATTACCGAGGGTAGTCCAAAGAAATCCGGAGCAGCAAGGAAAAAGGTGTGCAGCGCGTGAGAGTCCAGCATCTCAGCATCCATTAATATTTTTCTCAGAGTCTCCGTCTGCCACGTCGGCTTGATTCCCAGCGCGTCCTCAACGGCCTTTATCGAGGCGGCCGTGTGAGAGATGGAACAGATGCCGCAGATCCTGCAAGCGATGTGAACCGCCTCGGGAAAGCGCCGGCCAACTAGCATCGCTTCAAAGAACCTCGGTGACTCGATTATTTCAAGCTTAACCTCCTTCAGTTCGCCATTCTTTACATCCACCAGAATATTTCCGTGGCCCTCGACCCGGGTGAGGTGGTGAATGTATATATCCAGATCCTTGCCGCTCATTTTTTCATCCCCATCAAACCGTTGTACATCCTATAGAACCGGAACTTGTCCTCTGCGGAGATGCCATATTCATTTAACAACCATTCCATCGCCTCCAAGTTGGCATCCGGCACTAAACCACGGCAGCCCTCGCAGGCGTTGCCGGCCGATGGACATATGGCGCCGCACCCTCCCCTCGTTACTGGGCCCAAACAGATGATCGGATTCGGCTTATGATAATTGCAGACATTTCCCTTCATCTTGCACTCCACACAGACAGGGTAATCTGGAATGAAGGGCTTCATCTTGTTCAGAAGTTGGGTGACAAAGCGGAGGAACTCCTCCTTGTCGATCGGGCACTCGGGGACGTAATAGTCCACCTTGATCACTGCGTCGATCGGCTGGGCCAATATTGAGTCGAATACCCAAGCCTTATCTCCATAGACCATTTTTCTGATCTCCTGCTGGTTGTGGAAGTTCCTAATGGCATTTACGCCGGCGATGTGGGCGCAGGCACCGAGGGCCACCACCACCTTAGCCCGCTTCCTGATCTCCTTTACCCTCTCGATGTCCTTTGGCGTCGCAACCGAACCCTCAACAAATGCGATGTCGTAATCTTGCCCCTTATAGCTGGAGGCCTCGCGGAAGTTAACCACTTCAACTGACTCAAAGAGATCCAGAAGCTTATCCCCAATGGAAAGAACGGTCAGCTGGCAGCCTTCGCAACAGGCAAAGTCAAAGAAGGCAACTTTTGGTTTCATCTCATATCGCCTCCGGTAGGTTTCTAATCCTATCGTATCGAAAAACTGGACCATCCTGACAAACGTAAAGGTTGTTTATCTGGCAATGCCCACACTTGCCCACCCCGCATTTCATTTTCCTCTCAAGGTCCACCCAGATGTTCTTATCTGCCATCCCTCGGTTCTTCAGCTCTTTGATGACGAACTTGTAAACCACGGGCGGGCCGACTATCACCGCTTGGGTGTTCTCAGGATCAAAGTTCACCTGTGGAATTATCGTGCTGATGACGCCCACATTTCCGCGCCATGTCTCATCGGCCACGTCAACTGTTGAGTAAAACTCAACATCAGTCCTTTTCTCCCACTCCTTCAGCTCATCCTTGAATAGAAGCAACGAGGGGCTTCTAGCACCGTGGATGATATAAACCCTGCCGAAATCCTGTCTCGAATTCAGGACTGCCCAGATTAACGACCGGAGCGGGGCCAGCCCCAAGCCAGCGCCGATCAACAGCACGTCCCAGCCCTTGAAATCGTTCAAGTCAAAGCCGTTGCCGAATGGTCCCCGAATACCAACCTTATCCCCTGGCTTCTTGGCATGCATGGCCGTGGTTACGTTGCCAATTTTTCTAACGCAAAGCTGGAAGGTGGGATCCTCAGAAGGGGCTGACGAGATCGAGATTGGGGCCTCACCGACGCCGAAAATAGATAGCTCCACAAACTGACCCGGTCGGTGATCCAATCTTTTTCCCGAGAGCATCTCCAGATCAAACAGCCTTTCCGTCTCGGTCAGCACCTCAACCCTTTTTATCAACGCAATTTCCGGCTTGTATATCGTCATCTGGATCTGCTCCTTCCATAAATTTCATTGGCGATGTCTAGAGGGTCAACTATCTTCGTCAAACAGGCTTTCCCGCACCGGCCGCACCCAGTACAAAAACTCCGCCCCCATTTTTCAAAGAGATAACAATCCTTACGGTACGTCCGGTGACGGAGCCTTGCCCCCCGATCTTCCCGAAAGATCTCACCTGTGGCCACCCTAGTGAAATCGGTGAGCATGCACCCGTCCCACCATCTTGAGCGGCTACCGTGTTTCAAATCCAGTTCGACGCAGTCCCGGACGTCAAAACAGTAGCAGGTGGGACAGACCATGTTGCAGGAGCCGCAGCCAAAACACTTGGCACCGCGCTCGGTCCAAACGGGCGAATCGTAATTCTCCCTTAACAGCCGGGGTAGATCTGAAAGCTTGGGCTTCAACTTCCGCTGCTCCTGATCAAACAGCGCGTCCCTTTCTTTTCTGATCTTCTTGACCTTTTCCAAATCGGCCTGCGTGGCCTTACTTCCCAGCTCTGAGATAAGCGCTTCCCCCTTCGCCGAACCGACTTCAACAAAAAAGTTCCTTCCCATGTCCGTCAGGAAGAGATCGAATCCATCCCAGGGAAAGACGGAATCCTTGCGATAGCAAAAAGATTCCTGAGAACAGGGTTCCAAACATTCAACTCCGATGATGGTGAGATTTTCCCGCTTCTTAACGTAGTGCTCGTCCACATTCTTCTCCGTGAAAACTTTATCCAGCAGCGATATGCCGTTGATGTCACAGGGGTGCACTCCCAGCAGGATTAGCGGTTTCGTCTCAACGCTGGGCTGAACCCTGATTTCATCGTTAACCTCATACCTGAGCAGCTCCTCCTTTGGTGGAAAAACAATGGCCTTCGCCGAGAGAACCGTCTGCGGACCACCCCAGAGAACTTCCTTGGTGGACCTCAACCTGTGGAAGTTGGCCTGATTCTCCTGCTTTACCGGCGCGATGACTTCCTTACCCTCGCTGATTTCTTGATCTATCCGTTTAAGGAAGCTTGCTTTGGCCACGAGGTATTTTTCCAACCTTCCACCACCACGCCCGTTTCCTGCTTCTTTCAGACTAATGAACGAGTGCATTTAAACTTTGTCATCGAAAATAAACTAGGATTTAAAAAATTCTAAATTGAGATTCTTGAACTCGGTGCTTTATTAACACCCTTCCCAATAGACGAGATGGTGCTGGCGCATGGTCGCGGCCCTGGATCAGGACCAGATAAGGGAGGTTTTCAGGCAGAACTTGGCTCTAGCGGATAAGCTCAAGGTAACCATCAATGAGCATGCCGAGGAGATCAAGGACCGGGAAAATGTTGAAACGATAAAAATAATGAATTTCTGCGGGACCCATGAATGGACCACGACCAGATACGGAATCAGATCTTTACTTCCGCCCTTTCTCGACCTAGTGGCCGGGCCGGGCTGTCCGGTCTGCGTGACCCCCGCCAGCTACGTCGACGCTGCAGTTAAATTGGCGCTGGAAGGGGTGAGGATTTACACCTATGGGGATGTCCTCAAGCTCCGTGGCTCAAGCTTAAGTTATCCTGCCAACCTTGAGGAAGCTAAGTCCTGCGGTGGCGAGGTCAGGGTCGTCTACAGCTATCTGGACGCCATTTCCGAAGCCAGAAGGACGGGAAGGGAAAGCGTTTTTTTCGCGATCGGGTTCGAAACCACCGTGCCGAGCTATGCGCTGTCTTTCAGGGCTGGACTGGTTCCAGAAAACCTAAAATTTCTCAACGCCATCAGGCTGACGCCCCCGGCGATGAAATACACTATTAAGGTCCACCAAGATCGGGGGCTGCTCCCAATCCGAGGGATAATTGCCCCGGGCCACGTCTCGGCAATAATCGGGGCTTCTGCCTGGGATTTTCTCCCCAGAGAACATCACCTGCCCACCGTTGTTGCCGGATTTGAACCCATCGACGTGCTGATGGCCGTTGCCCAAATATTGCTCATGCTCAAGGAAAAACGAGCTGAGACGAGGATAGAATACAAGAGGCTGGTCCGCTGGGAAGGAAACGTCTACGCGAAGGATGCCATCGCGTCCATCTTCGAGAGGACTGATGCCGTTTGGAGGGGTCTGGGAACCATACCGCAGAGTGGCTTGAGGCTCAAAGGAGAATTGTTTGAAAAGTTCGATGCCCTGAAATGCTTCGGCATTCCAGAAACAAGGTTCGAGACTGACCTTCAGGCCAAAACAGGGGACGATCTGCCTTCGGGATGCAAGTGCGGTGAAGTCGTCGTCGGTATCTCAAAGCCGGTGGACTGTCCTCTGTTCATGAAGGGCTGCTCTCCGGCCAAACCATGGGGGCCGTGCATGGTATCTTCTGAAGGCACCTGTAATGTCTGGGCGAGACAGGGGGCAGGTGGGTTAACAGTGGAGACGCGGCGGGGTGGTTAAGGTGTGCTGGGGAGTACCTGCCAAGGTAATTGAGGTCCGTGGCCAAATCGCCACGGTGGACTTAGGGGGCGTAAGACGAGATGTCTTGGTTGGCTTTGAAGGCATTTCGCCCGGGCAGCTGGTGATGATCCACGCCGGAATTGCCATCGGCAGCATCGGTCCAGAGGACTTCATGTCCAACATTGCCGTCTACCGGGATCTGATTGAGGAGGAACTCATCAACTCCGGAGTCGATGCAACCACCGCCAAGGAAAAGGCAAACCGAGAGATGAACACGCTGCTGCGCGCCTTCGGAATTAATAAATCCATCGAGGACATTCCAGCCGAATTTGGAGAAAATGAGTAATCTCTCCGGCCTGTGGTTCTTTCTACAGGTCAGTCAAATGGCTTTATGGGAGTTAAATGTAAGTTATTAAGATTCAAATGGACCTAACACCACTACTAACGACATTTGGTATAATCGCCCTCGCTGAACTGGGTGATAAAACCCAGCTAGCTGCGATAACGCTATCCTGCCGATATCGTGGCCCGCCCGTTTTTATCGGAGCCATGCTGGCCGTTCTCATTGTTGATGGCCTGAGCATCCTCGCTGGAACAGCGTTGGCGGACCTGCTGCCGCTTCAGCTGTTAAAAATAACCGGCGCGGCCATCTTCATCTTGTTCGGCATAAGAACCTTGGTCCTAAAAGATGATGAAAAAGTGTGCTTCAAAGAGGGCCAATCGGCACTGCTGACCTCCTTCTCGATGGTGGCCCTGATGGAGCTTGGCGACAAGACGCAGTTCTCGATCATCGCGCTTGCCGTAAAATATAACTCACCGCTGCTGGTCTTCGCCGGAATGTCGGTCGCCTTTGCCCTTCTCATGGGGGTTGGTTTTTCAATAGGTCAAAAACTGATGTGCCTCCTCCCCAGAAGATATCTCAAAATAATAACCGGCGGGGTCTTTTTGATTTTCGGGATGCTGTTCCTAATTTAAACACAAATCGTTTGGCGGTCGATAAAATCGATTTATATTGAAAAATGCTTGATTTAAAGTGATAACATGGAAGAATGGGAACTGGTGGTAATCGGCGCCGGTCCAGCCGGGCTGACCGCAGGCCTCTACGGTGTGCGCAGCGGGCTGAGAACTTTAATCATCGAGGAGAAAATTCCCGGAGGAACAGCTGCCGACTCACCGCTAATAGAAAACTACCCCGGATTCCCCTCCATAAGCGGTCAGGAGCTGATGGCCAAGATGGCGGAACACTGTCAAAAATTCGGGGTGCCGATCAAACAGTTTGAAAAAGTTATTGGGCTTGACTTGGCTGGTGAGAAAAAACGAATCAAAACGGAAAAGGGGGGATACGAGGCTTCCGCCGTAATCATCGCCACAGGCTGTAGTCTCCGAGAGCTGGGGGTGCCGGGTGAAAGCGAGTTTCGCGGCCGGGGTGTGAGCTATTGCCCCGTCTGCGACGGCGCCTTTTTCCGCGGTAAAAACGTCTTGGTCGTTGGTGGGGGCAACTCGGCCGCGGTTTCTGCCATCTACCTAGCAAACATCGCTGGCGGCGTCAAGCTGGCCCACCGTAGGGAGAGACTAAGGGCAGAGGAAGCATATGTGAAAGATCTGCTCAAGCGAAACGTGGAGATACTGTGGAACACCGAAGTCAGGGAAATAAAGGGAGATAATGTGGTTCGAAGCGTGGTTCTCTTCAACAACAAAACTGGGGAAACCAGCGAGTTGAAAATCGACGGCGTTTTCATCCAAGCGGGGGAAATCCCCAACAGCCAGCTGGCCAAGGCGGCAGGGGTAAAGGTCGACGATCACGGTTACATCGTCGTGGACAGCCGGCAGCGGACCAACATCCCCGGGGTCTACGCTGCCGGTGATGTGACCGCAACTCCGGTCAAACAGGTTGGCGTGGCCGTGGGTCAGGCGATCATCGCGACCATCGACGCTTTTGGTCACATTAAAAGGCCTTACCACTACCAGGGCTGAAAACTTTCAGAGCAGACGAGCAATCCTAGTTTCTAAGGCATTCTTCGGCAGGGCCCCAACGATCCGGTCCACCAGCCGACCCTGTTTAAACATCAAAAGAGTGGGGATGCTCATAATCTGGTACTCGGATGCAATCGTGGGATTCTCATCCACATTCAGCTTGCCGAAGGTTATTCTTCCCGCATATTTCTGGGCCAGTTCCTCAACAATTGGAGCAATCAGACGGCATGGCCCGCACCACGGCGCCCAGCAGTCAACGACGACGAGAGGATGTCTCTTGACCAACTCTCGGAAAGTGGCGGCGTTGAGATCTGCCGGTCTGCCCAAAGCTGGACTATCCTCACCGCTCGATCTTCGCATTAGTTCCCTTAGCCTCCTCTCCCTTATCCTCTCCAGCTCCTCATTCCATTCAATGACCTCGGAGATTATCCCCACCCCCAATTCGACAACGAGGAGATTAAGTTTAGAAAAAGCTTGCGCCGAGGCCAGTTGCTACACAAGCGCTGTGAACTCGGGATACTGAAATCAGCTGCGACTATATAATGTAAAAAAGATAGATTAACTGGGACTGACGTGTTTATGGGATGACGCATGCTCGGCAAAAAGCTTTTCGGCACCAGAGGCATCCGGGGACCGATAGCGACGAAGGTAACTCCGGAACTAATGCTGAAGCTCGGCCAAGCCCTAGCGGAATACGTCAACGGTGGTGAGGTGGTGGTAGGACTGGACACCAGAACTTCAGGGGAGATGCTGGCCCGGTCCTTCACCGCCGGACTCATCTACGGAGGATCGGACGTCATCGAAATCGGGATTGTGCCCTCACCCTGCCTCGCCTTTACCACTCGATCTTTGGGGGCAGGGGCCGGCGCCATCATCACCGCCTCACACAACCCGCCGGGTGACAACGGTCTCGCCCTCTACCGTTCAGACGGAACTGAATTTCTAACCGAGGACGAGGTTTCCCTAGAACGCATCTTCCTCAGCGGCGGGAGCAAAATTTGTGAATGGGATGAACTGGGCCAGGTGCGAAGATACGAGCCAATTACACCTTATCTCCAAGCCATCAAGAAGCTGGTGAAGGTAAAGTCCGGCCTTAAGGTGGTAATTGATTGTGCCAACGGTGCCGGTTCTCTGGTGACACCGCTGCTGCTCCGGGAGCTGGGCTGCAAGGTCGTAACGCTCAACGCCCATCCCGACGGCCACTTCCCGGGAAGGTCTCCGGAGCCGCAGCCCTGGAACCTCACCGATCTCATGGCCACGGTGCGCGAAGTGAACGCCGACATCGGGCTGGCGCACGACGGTGATGCCGACAGGATTGCGGTGGTGGATGAACAGGGCAACTTCGTGAAACCGGATGCCATCATCGCCCTTTTCGCGGAACTCGCCGTGGCGCGGGCTAGCGGCGGGAAGGTTGTAACCAGCATCAATACCTCGGTTGCCATTGACGAAGTCGTGACACGAGCGGGAGGAAAGGTCGTTCGAACCGGGCTCGGTGATTTTACCGAGGCCATGCTGGAGCACCACGCCTGTTTCGCCGGAGAGCCCGGTAAACTGGTTTTTCTCGAGCTGGGCCCTTGGGCGGACGGCATCTTTTGCGCCGCCAAACTTCTGGAGCTGCTGTCAGCCGAGCAGAAGCCGATCTCGGAGATAATCTCGGAAGGGGTGCCGGACTACCCGATGTACCTCAGCGACTTCGAGTGCCCCGATGAGATAAAGGAGGAATTCATGCGTTCAATGCGCGATCATCTTCTGACCAGCATTGATGAGATTCAAGAGATTGTCGAAATTGACGGCCTACGGGTCAACCGCAGAAACGGCAGCTGGGTGCTGGTCAGGCCCTCCGGGACCGAGCCAAAGGTGCGTTTCGCTGTCGAAGGACGGGACGAGGCCGAGCGGGAAAGGCTCAAAGAAATCGGTTTGAACAAAATCAGAGAACTTTTGAAGCTATAGAAAAAAGGGAGACCCTCAGCGGTTTTTTAAGGAAAGCGGGAAAGATATGAATTGGAGGTATCGGAATGGTAAGCGCATATAGCCTGATCTCCGCGGAGCCCGGCAAAACTTCCGAAGTTTTTAAGAAGGTAAAGCTCATTGAAGGAGTGAAAAAGGCCGAAGCCGTCGCTGGCCCGTATGACATCGTCGCCAGAATCGAGGTCGATTCGCTGGAAAAACTGACGAAGGCCATCTTCGGCGACATCAGGAGCATTCCCGGCGTGACCAACACCACTACGCTGATCGTGGTCGAATTGTAATGGCTCCGCAGATCATAGGCATCGTCGGGCTGCCCGGATCAGGTAAGACTGAAGTGGCTCGGATTCTCGCGAGCATGGGCGCCCCCAGCGTCCGAATGGGGGACATCGTCTGGGAGGAGCTGAGACGCCGCGGAAAAAAGATCACCGAAAAAAACGTGGGGCGGCTTTCCAACGAACTCCGTAAAAAGGAAGGGTTGGGCGCCGTGGCCAAGCGCTGCATCCCGCTGATAAAAAAACTGAGCAGGGGCCACCAGATGGTCGTCGTTGACGGCATCCGAGGCATGGCCGAAGTCAAAGAATTCCGAAAGGCCTTCGGCAAGAATTTTCATCTCCTCGGGTGCTGGTCAAGTCAGCGAACGAGATATTTGAGAACCTCGTGTCGAAGAAGAGACGACGATACCGCCGACATCAGAAGTTTTCAACAAAAGGATAAACGGGAGCTGAGCTGGGGCCTAGGCGATGCCCTTGCCTTGGCCGATTTCATTATCGTGAACGAAGGGAGCCTAGAGGATCTACGTAAAAAAGTGGAGGAAATCTTCGGAAAAATCGTTGGGGGTAAGTCCGTTGAAACTTAGGGTGGAAACCGAGATCAGGTTGACCGAGTCGCGGGAGAGGGTCGAGGCCGCGGTGAAGAACATATTTCCAACCTTGAACCTACAACTTTGGGGACAAAAACTGGTGGGAGAATCTACCGAAATCGAGGCACTCTCCAAGCTCCATCAGCTGCTCCGGCAACAGGCAATCCTAGACACGGCCAGGTCGACGATGCTCGCCAACCGGAAGGGCAATACCACCGAATTCATGCTGAACAAACAGGTGGCCTTCGTCGGCAAGGTCAGCTTCACCGATGGAGAATCTCCGCTGGGACCGATTATTGTCCACCTTGAGGCTCCCGACATCGAACGCCTAATTGATTACCTCGCACCCCGCACCCACGAAGGTAAACCGATTCAAGAGCTGAGCAGCGAAGAGGTTCAGGGCTGATTCCCGGCCAGTTCGCGGGCATAAAATTTAAAACACCTCAGACACTTTTTATTTCAATCGTGAACCACGGTGTCGGACATGGTCAGAATAATCTCAAAAGAGGAAATTGCCCCGCACGTGTTTTCCATGGTTGTCCAAGCGCCGCTGATCGCGAAGAAGGCTAGGCCGGGACAGTTCTTGATTTTAATGGTCCACGAAAAGGGGGAGCGCATACCGCTGACGATTGCCGACTACGATCGGGAGAAAGGAACAATCAGGATGGTCTTCGAGGTGGTGGGTAAGACCACGGCCATGCTTTCAAAGGTGAAAGAGGGCGAGGAACTCTTTTCTCTGGTCGGTCCGCTAGGCATACCTTCAGAGATCGCCAACTACGGGACTGTCGTCGTGGTCGGAGGAGGCATCGGCGTGGCCCCGGTTTACCCCATTGCCCGAGAGCTGAAGGCGGCGGGCAACCGGGTAATCGGGATCATCGGTGCTAGGACCAAGGGGCTGCTGATAATGGAGGATGAGATGAGAAAGGTTACTGATAGGCTGCTCGTCACCACCGATGACGGCAGCTATGGACGGAGGGGATTTGTGACCGGACCGCTCGCCGAACTGCTCCGCAGCGGGGAACCGGTGAAAAAGATCTGGGCCATAGGTCCAGCGGTGATGATGAAGGCCGTTTGCGAGGTCACCAAGCCCTACGGGGTGGAGACCATCACCAGCCTGAACGCAACCATGCTCGACGGCACCGGGATGTGCGGCACCTGTCGGGTCTCGGTCGCCGGGCAGACAAAGTTCGCCTGCGTCGACGGCCCCGAGTTTAATGGTCACCTCGTCGATTGGGTGGAGTTCATCAACCGACTTTCCCGCTACAGGGAGCAGGAGCGGCTCGCCTACGAGCTTTATAAGAGTTCCGGAGGGTGAACATGGCCCAACCGATACCCATCCCCGAGCGGATGAAGAGACCACCGCGCCCGATGCCTGAACAGCCACCTAAGGAGAGGATCAAAAATTTCAACGAGGTTCCACTGGGCTACTCGGTGGAGGACGCCATCTACGAGGCCCAGAGATGCCTGCAGTGCAAAAAACCCGGCTGTGTTGAGGGATGCCCTGCCGAAGTTAACATCCCGGGATTCATCCAAAAGATAGTCGAGGAAGATTTCGCGGGAGCCTACCTAGAAATACTGAAGACCAACAGCCTGCCTGCGGTCTGCGGCCGGGTCTGTCCTCAGGAGGAACAGTGCCAGAAGACCTGCGTCTACGCCAAGCAGGACAAGCCCATCTTCATCGGGAAGTTGGAACGGTTTGTCGCCGACTGGGCAAGGAAAAACAACATCAGGGAAAAACCGCCCGAGGCCAGAAATGGAAAGCGGGTGGCCATCGTGGGCTCCGGTCCCGCGGGCTTCACCTGCGCCTCGGATCTGGCCAAGAAGGGCTACGAGGTGACCATTTTCGAGGCCCTGCACAAGCTGGGCGGGGTCCTGATGTACGGCATCCCTGAGTTCAGGCTGCCCAAGGAGATCGTCGAGTGGGAGATCAACAAGGCAAGGGATCTTGGGATTCAATTCGTCACCAACTTCGTGGTGGGGTTGACCAAAAGCGTTGACGAACTAGCCGAGGAATTCGATGCCATCTTCCTCGCCAACGGGGCCGGGGCACCAAAGTTCCTGCAAATCCCGGGAGAAAACCTGAACGACGTCTACTCGGCGAACGAATTTCTGACGCGCTCCAACCTGATGAAATCCTACCGCTTCCCCGAGTACGACACGCCCATCAAGGTGGGGGAAAAGGTCGCGGTCATCGGGGCGGGCAATGTGGCGATGGACGCCGCCCGGACCGCCCTCCGGCTCGGGGCCAAGGAGGTACGCATTGTCTACCGAAGGACCAGAGATGAGGCGCCGGCGAGAAAGGAGGAGATAGTCCACGCGGAGGAGGAAGGCGTAATCTTGGAGTTTCTGACACTACCGGTGAGAATTCTGGGGGACGAAAAGGGCAACGTGACGGGGATGGAGTGCATCAGGATGAAGCTCGGGGAACCGGACGAGTCAGGAAGGAGGAAGCCGATCCCTATTGAGAACTCTAACTTCGTCATCAAGGTCGACATGGTGATAGATGCAATCGGGACTATGGCCAACCCGCTGGTGGCCAGAAGCGCCACCGGAGTCAAGACCAACAAGTGGGGCTATTTTGAGGTTGATGAGAAAACCTGCACCACAAGTCGCGAGGGCATCTTTGCCGGCGGCGACATCATCAGGGGTTCGGCAACGGTGATCTCCGCCATCGGTGACGGAAAGAAGGCCGCCAGAGCCATAGACAATTATCTCTCTAAGGGTGGAAGTCTAAGGAAAGCCAGTAAAACCCATTGAACTACCTAAACCTAAAAAGATAATGAACCTACATTAATGATGGGCGATGAGGAAAAGAGGGTTACGTGAAAAATAATGAACGGAAACTCCAGTCTGAGCCCGCACGATTTATTTACCACTGTACCCTTAGCCGATAACCTTTAACTCGGTGGAGATGAGGGCCCGCTCCCGGTCGCTGAAGGCCGACAGGTTCACGGGAACGAGAAGAACGGCTTCGCTCTCCAAAAAGCTGAAGCGCTTTTCTTGGAGAAAGCGATAAACCGTGTCGAAACCCCATCGGCTTACAAGATACTCGAGACCGTCCAGCAACACCACCGATTTCCGATTTTCTTTGAGAAATTCCGCAATCCTTAGGCTGACCTGCTGGAGTCCGTCCAACGTCTCATACCCGGCGAGAGGCACTGAAGAAATAACGACCACCTTGTCTCTGGTGATACCAAACTTGGCTAGATCCTCCGGCTTTTCCCGGGTAAAGCAAATTCCAGGCACACCTTGCAGAGTTAGCTGCGCGAAGATGTTGTACAAGGCCTGGTGGGAGTTGTGGAGACAGCAATCTCCGGGAGAGATGTTATTCACCCGGTAAATGAACTCCCGTCTCCGCTCCTTTTCCCGCTCTTGTTCTGTGATATCTTTTATCACGAAAACCAGTGACGATGGTTTACCCGTCGCGTCTGGTACTGCGGAAACGGAAATTTCGGCCGGAATCCTATAGCCGTTCATCAGCTCATGTCTCACGTCTCTTACCACTCCCGTCTCCATGGCTTCCTGAATGCTCCGGACAATTTCGTTGCGAGTCTGGGGAGAGATCAACCCCAGCATGTCTCTGCCTATCAACTCCTCCTTGCTTTCTATATCGAGCAACTTCAGCGCGAAGAGGTTGCAGTCAATTATCTTGTACTGCAAATCGGTGATGATGATGGCATCCGGGGAAAAGTCAATTATCGCCTTCAATCTTTCCCCTGCCTCACGGAGGGAGGCCTCCATCATCTTGAGGGAGGTTATCTCTTTGGAGACCACGGTGATGGCCGTGACCTCGCCACTATTCGGGTCTCTTACTGGGCTTAAGGTTCTGAGAAAGGCGCCATGAAGTCTCTCGCTCCAGTGCTCCTGCTGCACAGGTTTGCCTGTCTCCAACACCCGCTTCACCGCCTCAGCAAGCCTCTCCGCAGCCTCTGCGGAATAAATCTCGGCAAAGGATTTCCCCAACACTTGTTCTGATGTCAGCCCCAGCCGGTTCAGCGCTGCCCGATTCGCGAAGAGGAATCTCAGTTCCCGGTCAAGCAGATATATCGAGTCGTCCGAGGATTCGACCAAGGACCGGTATTTCTCCTCAGACTCACTCAATGCTCTTTCCGACCGCCTGCGCTCGGTGATGTCCTCCAGCGCAAGGAGGATTAGCAGCGTCTTGTTGGTCTTGGTGTGTATCCGACGGGCATTTAACAACATGATCCTGCGCCCGATGTTTGGAAAATCATGTTCCACCTCGAAATTTTCAAAGAAGGTGTTCGGAGGAATGATTTCCTCAAGCAGTTCCCGAAGTCTGGGAATGTCCCACTGTCGGTTGCCGAGCTCATAGATACGGCGTCCTTCGGTCTCCTCAGCAGTTACCTTAAAAGTCTGGTAAAAGGTCCGATTGGCTGAAACCACCTTCAAATCGGCGTCCAAGACCAACAGGGGCTCACGAACGGTGTCAACGATGCCCTCGGCCAATTCCCGCGCCTTCTGCATCTCTAACTCCAACTGCTTCCGCTCCGTTATTTCGTGAGTAATCTCGATAACGCCCAAAACCCGGCCCCTCTCGTCACGAACTGGATAACCCCTTATGTACCATACCCTTCCATCGGGAGTGGTGATCTCGGCCTCCTGAGGCTGGCCGGTTTCTCTCGCCTTTACCACCGGACACCCTTCGCAGGGCCGGTCCCGCCGGTGCCAGATTTCATAGCAAAATCTGCCCACCAGCTTTTCGGGGGCTAAACCAACCGAATCCCCCGATACCTTGTTGGCCCACAAAACTCTGTTCTCTAAATCCTGATAGGCAATCAATTCTTGAATGCCATCCAAAATTAGCCGACTTCTCTCAAGCTCCATGCGTAAACTGGGGTCTTCGGCACCCTTCTTCCTCTCCCGTCTTGCCCTAATTTACTTTCCTCCCGCGGTAACTTGAAACCCAGGTAACCTCTCGAAAAAAGAGCCTCCAAGTCGCTTTTTGCCGTGGTTTGCCCTATGGTTTGATTAACCTTTCGTGCTACCAGCATATAAGACTGCCTATGGCAAGAAATCGTCATCAAAAAACCAACTAAATGTCATTTTGAAACGGAATTTCGAGAACCGTCAAATCGTCTGGCAGCAATGTGTTCGGAAAGATTCTTCTCGCCTGCTCCAGCAAAGCGGAGCTGTCGTCATACCTCGGGCTGATGTGGATCAAAACCAGCTGTTTGACCTCCGCGCGCCGAGCAATTTCGGCCGCCTGGCTCGGGGTCGAGTGGAAATTCTCCTCAGCCTTCTCCGCCAGTTCATCACCCAGCGTACAATCATGAATTAAAACATCGGCTCCCCGGGCAAAATCCACCATGCCCTCGCTCGGCCTGGTATCTCCTGTATATACTATTTTCCTTCCAGGTCTGGCCGGACCCATCACCTGCTCTGGCCTGACAATGGTCCCACTCTCCAGCCTAACGCTCTGCCCGGACTTCAGGCGAGCGAAAATCGGGCCGGGTTTCAGCCCCAATGCCTCCGCTTTCTTAACATCGAGGTGGCCGGGGCGGTCGTCCTCGACAAGCGCATAGGCCAAGGAAGGCACGGGATGGTCGACCCCTGAGGTCAGTATCCGGTAGCCCCTGCGGCGGACCTCGTCGCCAGGCTTGAGCTCCCGGATGATGACCTCAAAGGTGAGGGTGTAGTGCGGGATTCTCAGGTAGGCCTCCAGCCGCTCCCGCTCCCCCGCCGGGCAGTAGACCTCAAGCGGGTCGCTGCGGAAGAGTAGCGCCATCGTCTGAATCAGACCCGCCAGCCCGAGAAAGTGGTCCCCATGGAGGTGGGTAATGAATACGGAGGAGACCTTCATGGGGCTGAGGTGGGCGCGGGCCATCTGCCGCTGCGTCCCCTCAGCGACATCGAAGAGCAAAATCTCTCCGTTCAGTTTCAGCGCTACCGACGGGATGTTGCGCCGTGAGGTCGGAATGCTCCCGCTGGTCCCCAGAAAGATCAGCTTCATGGAGTCACAAAAATTAGAACTCCTCACAAGGCTAAATAGCTGCGGTCATTTTTTCCGGAAAACGTAAATCTGTCGCGTCAGGCTGCGGTGCACCCTTTGCTCGTGCTGCTCAACCTTCACCAGCCCGGCGCCAACGGCCAGCTCCTCCAGCTCCAGCTCCGCCGGCGAAGTTATGCACAGATATCCCCGCCGCTTCAGCACCCCGGCAATCGAAGGCAGCGCCTCGCGGTAAAGTTCCTCGAGCTTGGTCCCCGCCGTGCTGGACTGGCGGCCGTAGGGGGGGTCGGTAGCTACGGCGTCCACCTCTAGGGCGGACAACCTGCGGGCATCGCCGACCAACAGCTGGAAATCTTGGATACCCATGGACTCGAGGTTAGTTCTGGCGCCGTTGATCATCCCCTCATCGATATCGACGCCCACAAGCTTGGCCCCGATGATTCCCGCCTCGAGCAATATGCCGCCGACACCGCAGAAGGGGTCCAAAAAGGTCCCCCCGCGTGGTGTCCGGGCTAGGTTCACCATGCATCTAGCCAGCACCGGTTTCAGGGTGCCGGGATGGAAAGCAGGCCTAGCGGTTGGCCTTCTCCTAGTGAACTGTTTCCGGTCAACTACCGCGGCTGTGATTCCAAAGGCACAGTGATCTCCCGTCAAAATGCCGAGCAGCTCCAGCTGGGGGTTGGCCAGATCCACCTTGAAGTCGACCGCCTCCGCAATCATTCCCGCAACCTTTTTTGACAGCTCGATCGTGTCAATCGAGGGAGAACTCCGCTTCACCCGCTCAATCCTGACCGCGAAAGTCTTTCCGTGGGGGATTAGGTCAACGATGTCCGAGCTGCCGACCGCCTCCAAAATTTCCTCCTCGGTGGCTCCGGAGGTGCAGAGGTGATAACAGATCTCGCGGCACATCGCCAAGCGTAAAGCCAAGATCTCAGGATTGGCCTTAGTCTCCAGCACCAAGAGCTGGTCGAGCTGCTCCACCAACTTGAACGACTTGCGCTCGGCCTTGATAGCCGCCTCCACCTCCGCCGCCGGCAGCGTTTTATGCTCACCGGAGAGGACAAACATCAGCCTTGACATCCCAAAAACCTACTTCAAGAGTTCTGCGATCAACGGCGCGACCGAAACCACGCTCACGTCCTTTTCTATCGTGTCCGTGGCGATAATCTGTTTAATACCCGCGTCCTTCAGCCTCTGCGCGGCATTTCCGGCTAAAACAGGATGGGCGCAGGCAACGTAAACCTCCCGCGCGCCCTGCTCCTGCAGTATTTTGGCCGCGCCGATGATGGTGCCGCCGGTGCTGACGATATCGTCGACCATCACGACGTCGCGACCCTGAACCTCCAGATTCTTGGGGTAAACCACCACGTTCTCGGGCGAAATCCTCCGTTTCTCCAAGAAATAGTGCTCGGCCCCCAGCTCCAGCGCGACCTTGGTGGCCCGCTTTATCGATCCTTGGTCGGCGCCGATGATGAGCGGATCTTTGAGGTTCAGACCCTTGAGATAGCGTCCGATCAGTGGCATCGCGGTCTGGTTAAATGCCGGAATGGAGAAATTGCCGAGGGTCTCCTCCTGGTGAATATCAACCGTGATCAACTCCTCTGCTCCCGACTGACTGATCAACTTGCTCACGGTGCGCAGGCTTGTGGCCTCCCCGGGCTTGAACCGCTTATCCTGGCGGGAGTAAGCCAAGTAGGGCACCACGGCGATGACCTTCTCTGCCCCGAGATCCTTCGCAGCGTCCAGCAGGAGGAGGAGCTCAACCAAGTTGTCGTTCTGAGGCGGACAGGTCGATTGGATGACCGCCACCGGTTTTCTCTTCAACTCGGCATCGACTCTGACGTAAAGTTCTCCGTCGGGAAAACGTTTGACCTCGGCGCTGATCAGCTCGGCACCGAGCAGGCTCGCCACCTTGGCCGAGAGCTTTGGCGAGGCGGAACCGGATATGACGATCATATCATCCTCTGCGAAATTCTTTAACACCGCAGCTTATTTAATGCTAATTGGTGGCTTCTTTGTGGCGTGTTCTCCGCCCAGATGCCGTTGAAGTGCTCCAAGACCCGAAGGCGAGGTCTGCGCTGCGCCGCTATTTCGCGGTGATGGAGAAGAGGCTCCCGGCCAAGTTTCTGGTATGCAAACGGATAGACGCCGGCGTGGCCCTTTCCTCAGGAACCGAAGAGCTCTGGAATGCTCATGAAAAGAGTTTGAAAGAACTGCGCAGCGTTCTTTCCCAGCTGGACGAAAATCGGCTGGGCCTAGATGAACTGGAAACTCCGGAGACCTCGCTTCTGGATCTGAAAATCGAGCTGGCCCAAAGGGTTCTGAAATCCTGCCACTTCTGCGAGAGAAGATGCGAGGTTGACCGAACTGCGGGAAAGAAGGGTGCCTGTGGCGTGGGTGCGGTGTCTCGGATCGCCTCGGAATTTATGCATCACGGTGAGGAGCCGGAGCTGGTACCTAGCTACACCATCTTCTTCAGCGGCTGTACCTTCAAGTGCCAGTACTGCCAGAACTGGGACATCTCGCAGTACCCAGATGAAGGCGCCCCGGTCTCGCCCCGTGCCCTAGCCCGGCTGATTGAAAATGCCGCCAAGGAAGGAGCCAGAAATGTCAACTTTGTGGGCGGCGAGCCAACCCCGAACCTGCACACCATCTTGGAGGCGTTGAAGCTCTGCGAAGCCAACATTCCCAGCGTGTGGAATTCAAACATGTATCTATCCCCAGAATCGATGGCGCTGCTCTCCGGCACCCAAGAGATTTACTTGGCCGATTTCAAGTACGGCAACGACAACTGCGCGCAGCGTTACTCCAAAGTTCCTCGGTATTTCGAAATCGTGGCGCGCAATCACCGGTTGGCCTTCGAAGACGCTGAACTCATAATCCGCCACCTCGTGCTGCCAAATCACGTCGAGTGCTGCACCCGGCCAATCTTGAAATGGATTGCCGAAAATCTCGGTCCCATGGTCAGGGTCAACATCATGGATCAGTATCGGGCCTGCTATCGCGCCGATCAGTTTGAGGAAATAAACAGGGGGCTAAGGCCGGAGGAATTCTCCGAAGCATTAAAAATCGCTGCAAAAGTGGGCCTGAAAAATGTAATAACCTAAACTCAGAATCTTCCGTTTTCAAACTTTTACTTTTGGCTAGGTCTTAAATTACCGGTGAATGAATCACATGCATCATGTCTACCAAATTTCAGAGGTGTTGAAGAATGGGCGAGTTCGGTGGACCGCAAAATAAAGCGGCGTTTTTTTAACTTATACAACCAACTTTTTCCTCAAAAACCAAAGTAAGCCAACGTGATTTTTATTTCGTAAAAGCTATTTTTACTGGTGATGACGGTTTAGGATGATTTCCATGAAGCTGCATCAAATCGGTGGTTTGGGATTCGATTCCAACATTTATTTGATCATCGACGACGTCATCACGCTCATCGATGCTGGAACAGGGCAAAACTCTAAAACGGTCCTTCAGAACCTGGAGAAATTTGGATTGAAGCCGAGAGATATCAACCTCCTCATCAATACCCACTGCCACTTTGACCACACCGGCGGCGACTGGAACTTCCTAAAGGCCGGATGCAAGATAGCCATCCATGAATCCGAGGCCGCGCTGCTTCGAAACGGGGACCGGCGCGTCACGATGGCCCACTTTTTCGGGGCTTATCCTGAACCCGTGGAGGTGGCCAGAGAACTCCACGATGGCGACCGCATCGAGCTGGGAAAATCCGTGCTCGAGGTCATCCACACTCCCGGCCACACCCAGGGCAGCATCTGTCTGTACGAATCTCGGCTCGGCGCGCTTTTTTCCGGCGACACCGTTTTCTACGAAGGCGTGGGAAGAACCGACCTCCCCACCGGAGACTACCGCGCGCTAGCCAAATCGCTGAAAAGGCTCGCCGAGATCAAGCCAAAAAGCCTTTACCCCGGACACGGACCCTCAGCAGAGGACAACGCCCACGAGCTGATACTTTCTGCCCTTGAGCTAATTTGAAGCCAGCGGTGTTTGGGTGGTTCCATTAGGGGCCCGGGAAGTTCTAAATAAGATCAGGTGGGGCGGCAGGGAAAAACTCGGTGATGCGAAGATTACCATCATCCACCGTGGCGCTCCGGAAAACAAACGCGAGATCAAGGGGAGCGAGATAGTGGAGCTGGGGCCCGGATTCATGAAAGTGAATTCTCCTGAAGGAGAGGTCTACATCCCCTACCATCGTATTGTCAAAATCGAGGTCTATGGAATGGTAAGATACGAGAAAAAACTTGATGCCGGCCAAAGGACCTCTCAGCGTTCGTAGGGGGTTCCCAGGGCTGCTGGTGCTCCCCGGACCAAACCTTTTCTCAGCGACACCAGAATGAGGACAACAATGGTGAGCACGTAAGGTAACATCAACACGAACTGATAGGGGATACCAAATTTGAAAATCTGAAAACGAGAGCCCAGAGCATCTATTCCACCGAAGAGCAACGAGCCTGCCAAAGCCCTGTAGGGGGACCAAGTTCCAAATATGACCAGAGCAAGGACAATGTAGCCCCGGCCCGCCGTCATACCCTCTCGAAAGATGTTCATATGCCCGATGGAAAGATAAGCTCCAGCAAGTCCTCCCATCAATCCGGCAAAAACCACACAAATGAAGCGAACACGGATCACATTTACGCCCAGTGAATCGGCCGCCCTTGGGTTTTCACCAACCGCCCTTATCTTTAGACCATGGGTAGTCTTGTAAAGGAAAATTCCGGCCACCGGCACCGTCAGCAGAGCCAAGTAAACCAAGACGTTGTTCTGGAATAGTATTGGACCTAGCCAAGGTATCTGACTAAGAATAGGGATATCCACGCTTTGAAATCCGGTTATCGTGGGGTAAGCTGTTGCAGTAATAAAAGACATTCGGAACAGGAAAGAACTCAAACCGGATCCGAAGATTGTCAATACGACACCGACCACGATTTGGTTCCGCCTCAGGACTACGCTCATAAAGGCCATAATGATCCCGATGATTCCTCCGACCAGCATCCCCAACAAAAGGCCAATCCACAGGTTGAAGTAATAGGACCCGATAAAGGCGGCCGAGGCCCCGCCCAACATCATCCCCTCCATCCCCAGGTTAAGGACACCGGAACGCTCCGAGAAAATTTCCCCGATAGCCGCCAACAGTAGCGGGACCGCCAGCTTCACCGTACTCGACAAAAGCCCGGTGATGATTTCCGCTTCGGTGACCATCCCAATCCCTCACCTTTTTTCCCTAGTCGCATATTCACTTGCTAGCACAAATATGACGACCAGTGCCTGTATGATCAGGACCAGAGAGGACGGCACGCCGGCTCCTCTCTGCATGGCAACTGAGCCGTTCAGTAGCCCGGCAAAGAGAAAGGCAGAAGCGATGGTCGCGATGGGGTTCAGCCTAGCCAGAAGGGCCACCAGAATGGCCGTGTAACCATAACCTGGTGAGATGTCAAGCATCAGTAGGTGGTGTACCCCCAACACCTCACCCATTCCCGCTAAGCCAGCGAGACCTCCACTCACGAACATCACAATCAGGATATTCCGAGACATGCTAATCCCCGCATACTTGGCTGCCTTAGGGCTGTGACCGACCGCTTTGATCTTATAGCCCAGTGAAGTCTTTTCCACCAGAACGTAAACAAAGATAGCGGCGCAAATTGCCAACAAAACACCCGCATGCAGCCGGGTGTCCTGAATGATGATGGGTAAAAAGGCCTCAGAGGTAATTATTCTGGTCTGATTGTAACCGACTTCAGGCGTTTTCATCGGGCCGCTGACCAA
This sequence comes from Hadarchaeum sp. (SeqCode), assembly GCF_049969415.1. Classification (NCBI taxonomy): domain Archaea; kingdom Methanobacteriati; phylum Hadarchaeota (SeqCode); class Hadarchaeia (SeqCode); order Hadarchaeales (SeqCode); family Hadarchaeaceae (SeqCode); genus Hadarchaeum (SeqCode); species Hadarchaeum sp. (SeqCode). The sequence continues at coordinate 1,026 of NZ_JBMFOX010000020.1, read as the reverse complement.
GTAAAGGATGAAGTATGAGGCGATGTTATTCAACATAAGCGTGGTGATGATCTCGTTAACTCCTATCTTGGCCTTGAGAACTCCGGCAATCATCGCTAGTCCCGCTCCCGCCAGAAAACTGGCCACCATAATAACCGGAATCAACAGGGATCCCGGAACTCCCTTCACGTTTAGGCCCAACCAGACTGCCGCGAGCGCGCCTATCAAAATCTGTCCCTCGGCACCTATGGTCCAGATGGAGGCTTTGTAGGCCACCACCAGACCCACGCCGGCCAACAAGAGAGGGGCCGCTTTGACCAACGTGTCGGTTATACCGTTCACGCTCCCGAAGGCCTCCATAAAGAGCGCCGCGTAGGCCGCAACGGGATCATGGCCCGATAAAGAAATGAAAACTGCACCCAGAAGCAAAGCGCCCACTATAGAAAGAATAGGAAAGACAATTCTCGATTTACTTGAATCAAATATCAGAAACCTTCCCCTAGCAATCGGTCCGGAACCTCTTGCATCTTGCCTTAATGAATCGAGGCCTTTAGAAAGACAAGATGAATTTTGTGCTGAAGCATCACCAGTCCGGATGGGATAACAAGATTTCCACGTTCCCTGAGAATTTTTAGTCATACACATTTTCTTACTACATTTTATTTAAATAACTTGTGAATTTCATTGAGTCAAGAGTTTAAACACATTTGCATTGAACTGAACCCAATTGCGCTGAAAAATTTCGGCCGGAATTAATATGCAAATTAAGAAATAGTTTGAACTCAACTGATTCCAAATCAACTCTTTATATTCTGCTTAGCTCTGTTCCTCATGCTTCTTGTACCGGCGCTGGCTAACCCTAGCCGCAATGCCCAGTATCGTGGTAACGATGGCCACCCAGAAGGCGGGCGTTAATGAGAGATTAATTGGAGCGACTATCGATGCCTGCGACCCGATCTGAATCGTGGCGCTTGCCGAACCGACCAAGTAGGGTACCGTGATCTCCAGCGAGGCTCCCTCAGGAATCATATTGGCCAAAAGGTGGGG
>NZ_JBMFOX010000019.1:0-25910 GCF_049969415.1 Hadarchaeum sp. (SeqCode) | reverse complement strand
GATGCATCACCCCTCTGTGCTTTTTCTCGATGAACCAACTTTAGGCCTAGACCCGCAGACGAGAGAACACATGTGGAAATATATCTCCACACTGGCGCGGAGGGAAAAGATGACAATCCTCCTCACCACCCATTACATGGAGGAGGCCGAGCTTCTCTGTGACCGGGTGGGAATCATCGACGCAGGAAAGATAATCGCCCTTGGGGAACCAAGAAGATTGAAGTCGCTTTTGGGTGGCGATAAGATTATCATCAGAACAAAAAATCCACGGATGGCTGCATTGAAGAAACTTGACTGCGTGAAGACCATCCACCGGAGAGGAGACCTGCTTCAAATCGTGCTCCAAAACAGGAGATGCGATCTGAAAAAAATCCTCCTCAACGCCGGAGAAGTTAAGAGCGTGGAACTGAAACCCACCACCCTGAATGATGTCTTCCTTCACTACGCCGGCAGGGAGATTAGAGAGGACGAGGCCGAAGGTGGGTTCTGGCAGCGGATAATGAACGAGAGGAGAACATGAGCGAGGTTGAGGGCATTTACGCCGTTTGGCTGAGGGAATTCAAGGTCTATCTAAGGGAGAAGGAGCGGGTGATCTCATCGCTCATCTCACCGATCCTGTGGCTGGTCGCCTTCGGCACGGGCCTCGGCTCGGTCGTGACCATCGAGGGCGTTAACTACCGAACCTACATCTACCCCGGAATCCTCATCATGAGCGTGCTCTTCTCCTCGCTCTTTTACGGGGTTTATGTGATCTGGGATAGAAAGCTCGATTTCTTAAAGGAGGTGCTGGTGGCCCCTCTCTCCCGCGTCAGCATCTTCATAGGAAAGGTACTAGGAGGGTGTACTACCGTAATGGTCCAAACGGCGGCGCTGCTGGTAATCGGTTACTTCATCGGATTTTCCCTTGCCCCCACCATTTTGCTAGAAGTCTTCCTGCTTCTGTTTCTGCTCTCCATAGCGTTGGTCAGCCTGGGGCTAGCCATCGGCGCCAACATGAGGAGCCCGGAGGGCTTCATGCTGGTGGCCAACTTCGTCATCTGGCCGCTGTTCTTCTTCAGCGGGGCCCTCTTCCCGCTAAGCAACCTGCCGCCCTGGTTCTCAAACATAACCTCCATAAATCCAGTAACTTACGGGGTCGACCTAGTACGAGGGGCCATCATTGGGATCCAGCATTTCCCCCTCCTGATTGATATCGAGGTAATTGCAATCTTTTCGCTACTTGCCATCGTTGCCGGAACTTGGAGCTTCAAAAGGATGCACGGCTGAACTCTGCCGCGCCCTAAAATCAAGCCCGTTTTAAGATTATCGTGGATTTATGCCTATTTTTACGGATCTCGTGTAAACCCTCGCTGGCCAACTGCGCTGCCCTTTCTGCCGTAGGTGCAGCCCCCACACCGGCCTTTAACTCCAGACCCATTTCGGCCTTGACCTCAGCAAGAACGTCGGAAATCTCGGAAACTTCGAGGCCGTTTGACAGGGCCATGATGTTATCGCCGCCCATGTAAAAAACCAAGGCATTGCAGCGGAGGAACTTCTGAACTAGGACCAAGTGGGCCCTCTGAAGCAGAACGTGAGTGTCGTAAATGGGTTCGCTGTCCGTAATTAGCGTGGAATGGTTTATGTCCATGTGGGCAATCTGAACCCAGTCCTGATCCGGATAGCTCACGCAGCTGCCAACCAAAGCACTCTTGCGCTCAGCTGATTGGCTGCTCCCGACGCGTTGTAGACACAATGTAGCCAAGACTTGGGCTTGGTAAGGTGTGGCTGCAGCCCCGATGCTCATGCTCACGGTAACTGGAAACTTTTCGTTAACCACCTTCTGAATTTCACGATGTTCTTCCATGGAAATGCCATTGGTAACTGCGATGAGGTTGTCAAACCTTGTTGGAAAGACCAACCCACCCCGCGTGCCGAACTGCCGCTCCAACTCAGCAAATAGTTCCGCCTGCAACACCTGGAGTTCAAACTCTCTTCTGGGCTCGGGCATTACCGTCCACGGCCCGTAGTTGTCAATCTGGATGATGGTGAGCTGTATTTTTCTCATGATATCCTCTAATTTTATTGCCTAGGGGTGTAAATAATGTTTCGAAAGGATGACGAATACTTTCCAAAAAATGGGTCGGGAAAGAACGGAGGAGAAAACATGAAAGTACCCTGTGTGCTGACCATAGCCGGATCGGACTCCGGTGGCGGCGCCGGAATTCAAGCCGACATAAAGACGATGGCAGCGCTCGGGGTTCACGGGTTGTGCGCCATCACCGCGGTAACTGCGCAGAACACGCTCGGTGTCGAGGCCGTCATGGAAATGCCCCCGGAGTTCGTCGCCAAGCAGATCGATGTCCTCATGGAAGACTTCGAAGTCAAGTTTGCTAAGACCGGAATGCTGAGCAGCGCGGATATCATCAGAGTGGTTGCCAGCCGAATCAAAAAATATCATTTGCGAGTCGTCGTCGATCCAATAATAATCTCGGCCAGCGGCTCCCCGCTCATGCGCGAGGGGGCTCTGTCCGCGATGAAAGAGCTACTCTCTTGCGCTGAATTGGTAACACCAAATGTACACGAGGCTGAAAGGCTATCGGGACTAAAAATTAAATCAATTGGCGATATGAAACGTGCCGCTAAAAAAATTGCTGGCCTCGGGCCTAAAGCGGTTCTGATCAAGGGCGGACACCTGATGAAGAAAACCGTGACCGACATTTTATACCAAAAGGGAAGATTTGAAGAGCTCAGCGGGACGAGGCTAACTGAAGAGACCACGCACGGAACTGGCTGCTCACTATCCTCAGCTATTGCTGCCGAACTCGCCAAGGGTGCATCGTTGAGCACCGCGGTCAGAAATGCCCGAGCGTTCGTGATTCAGGCTATCCAAGGCCGGTTAAAGCTAGGCCATGGCGTCGTGCCGGTTAACCAGATGGCAGGAATATTTCGGGAGGTGGAAACTGCCCGAGCCCTCGGTGAGGTCTGGAAGGCGGCACAGCTGCTGGTGAAAAGCCCGAAATTCGTGAAGCTGATTCCAGAGGTTGGAACGAACATCGTGATGGCACTACCCGGGGCAAAATCCAGATCCGAAGTGGTCGGGCTTTCGGGAAGGATTGTGAGGACCAGCAATGGTGCTGTCTTAACAGGTTTTCCTGAACTCGGTGGCTCGGAGCATATGGCCAATGCCGTTTTGACCGCACATAGGTTTAACCCCAGAATTCTAGCGGCGATGAACATCAAATTCTCCGAGGAAACCCTCCGACTTTGCCAATCCCTAGGGTTGAGCATCTCCTCCTTTGATCGTATTATGGAGCCCAAGGGAGTCAAGACCATGGAGTGGGGCACGGAACAAGCCATAAAAAAAGCGGGCACGGTACCGCAAGTCATTTATGACAGAGGAGGTCTAGGAAAGGAAGCCATGATCAGGCTTCTAGGTCCCACTCCCAGCGAAGTTGCTCACTTAGCACTAAAGATAGCGGAAAAGGTTAGCTGAGGGGAAAGCCTTTTTTACCTCACCACCAAAACGAGCGGGAGGGACACCTATGGGAAGCGTGAGATCTCTATACATAAAAAGAGCCGCAAGAGAAATCCTTGAGAAGTACCCCAACAAGTTCACGAAGGATTTCAGCGAAAACGTAAGAATACTCGACGAGCTGGTAAAGACGGATAGCAAGACGACTCGCAATCGGGTTGCAGGATATATTACTAAAATCATGAGGCGGGAAAACATGGCTGCGACAGAAAACGCCTAAACGACCCTCCTGCCAATTTTGATGACCGCACTGGCGCTGCTTTGCGGCATCGATTTTTAACCCACATCGGCCGGCACACTACTTTTTAATCGCGGGGATGTTAATCAACTAGGTTCACATGTACATCCCAATAATCGTCCTGGCTGCGGTCTTCCTGCTAATCGCAATCAGACGAGTGGGCAGGATAAGGCTGCAGATATGGCAGATTATGCTCTTCGGCGCCATCGCGGTGTTGGTGACGGGACAAATTTCACCGACCGATGCGCTGAAGTCAATCAACTTAGACGTGATGCTGTTCCTCTTCGGAATGTTCACCGTTGGGCAGGCGATGGAAGAAAGCGGTTATCTGTCAAAACTGGCCTACAGGATGTTCCAGCGTTCCAATTCAATAGATTCGCTGATACTGTCAATCTTGTTTGGCATGGGCGTGGCCTCAGCGTTTTTGATGAATGACACCATCGCCATCATTGGTACCCCGGTCGTTCTTTTGCTAGCTAAAAAGCACGGTATTTCACCCAAGCTAATGCTGCTGACCTTGGCGTTCGCGGTCACCATTGGAAGCGCAATGAGTCCCATCGGCAACCCGCAAAACGTCTTAATTGCCATCAATGGTGGCATTAATAACCCCTTCATCACTTTCTTTAGGTTCCTTCTCCTGCCGACAATTATCAACCTTTTTGTGGCCTATTTTCTGCTGAAGCTCTTCTATCGGGAACAATTTCACTCAAAACCGCTGTACCATGAACTAGACCCCATAAAGGACCGCTTGCTGGCCTTCCTTTCCAAACTTTCCCTAATCATAATAGTGGCGCTGGTTGCGGTCAAAATCGGGTTGGGCTATCTTGCACCACAGGTTGACTTCAGATTGACCTACATTGCACTGGCTGCTGCCGTTCCGATTTTAATTTTTAGCCCCAGAAGGCTGAGGATAATAAAAAACATTGACTGGCACTCGCTCGTCTTTTTCGCGGCAATGTTCGTGTTCATGGAAAGCGTCTGGCAGACCGGTTTCTTCCAGTCTATGATAACCGGCTTGAAAATTAACATCACGTCCATCCCTATGATTCTAGCTATCAGCACCCTGCTCAGCCAGTTCATCTCCAATGTTCCGCTGGTAGCGCTGTATTTGCCCATGTTGGTCCAAGCCGACGCTTCATCCAAAGAAATGATTGCGCTGGCAGCTGGAAGCACCATCGCCGGAAACATGTTCATCCTTGGAGCCGCGAGTAATGTTATAATCATTCAGAATGCTGAGAAGAGGTCTGGCGACACGCTGACCTTCTTCGAGTTTGCCAAAGTCGGGGTTCCCCTGACCATCGCCAACGTCTTGATTTACTGGGTCTTCTTGTCTCGGTTCTGATCAGGTCTGTTTCCACAATACCGGTCTCATGCAAAATTTGCCGCTAAAATTGGCTGACGGAAAAATTTAAATAAAGACAGGTTTTCTTTTCTTTATCCTGAAAGATATTAGGAGGAATGGTATGCCACCCGTTGTTGACCTAAAAAAGTGTACCGGGGCTGGAGTCTGCGCGGATGTCTGTCCGGCCAACGTCATCGAAATTCAAAATGGAAAGGCCGTGGTAGTTCGGCCGGATGACTGCATCGAGTGTCGAGCATGCGAGGCCTCTTGCCCCAACGGCGCCATTAAGGTTCCATAATCTGCTAGACGCCCCCAATCTGAGCTGGACTGGGCTCCATAGCAGGATTATTTTTTACCATTATAGGAATGCTTAAAGTTTTTGATTTTATTGCCAACTCTCGATAAACCCACATTAAAGTTGTAAAACAGCCTCGTGATCATGAAAGCCATGCATAGGTCGCAACTGCACCAGCTTGTTACTGGAACTTTCAGCCGATATGTGCCACCGGGCTGAACACCTCGCCGAAGCTCGGTGCTTACACCCGTGGTCATCCAACGGGATCTTCTGGTCCCAGGCTGCGGGCTATCCAGCAAGCCGTGTCGCCACGACTCGCCGTGACGGAGTCACCGATAGCCCAGGGTGCCTATTTTCGGGTATCGCTTCGGCCTTAGATGCTTTCAGGCCTTATCGACTGGCGCGTAGCTGCCCGGCTCTGCCCTGTCGGACAACCGGTAAACCAGAGGCGCCGGCATCCTGTTCCTCTCGTACTAGGGATACCTTACCCTCAGGCACCCAGCACCCCCGAAAGATAGCATCCGACCTGTCTCACGACGGTCTAAACCCAGCTCACGTTCCCCTTTAATGGGCGAACAACCCTACCCTTGGCCGCTGCTACACGGCCAGGATGGGAAGAACCGACATCGCAAAGATTTCTCTTCGGACTATTTCTCCACCCCACACCTAAGTGGGGGCCGGCGTATTTTGGACCACACGATGTGATCCAACTCATCTGCCATTCGGCATCAGTCTCTACAGGGTGGGCAACTTTTCCTTGAATTCTTCCAAGACGTAGGGGCTGACCAACTCAAAAAACCTCCGATTATGTCTCTTGAGCAACCTTAGCCGGTAGTATTCTCCGTCACGGTTCAAATTGACAATCAAGTGAAATTTCCTGAGCGCCTTTATCAACCGAAACTGGTCCTCTACACCGAATCTTTGGGTATTGAAGTAAACCGAATTCCTGCTTTTACTGCCATCGTCCATGAACCAGACCGCTACTGCAAAAGGCGTCAACATCCTCTTGACTTCTTCCGGAACGACCTTGCGCCCTTCTCTGTAGAAAAGTCGGTAAAACTCCATCAATTCTGGATGTGTCCTAGTCACCAGTTTGTAGTAGTCTCGAGCATTTTTTCTGTGATAGATCTTAGGACAAGCGATGTTTCTTAAGATGTTGTGCTTCCATTCAACGTAGAACTTGCGCCTAGCTGTCTGTAGAAACTCAAAAACCACCTTGCCTCTATGAGGACGCAAGTGTCCATCGCCCAAGAGAGATCCGACGATTAGCTCTCTCTGAATTTTTGTCAGCGGCTTTTCCATATGCCCACTTCCCTCGGAGTTGCCTCCACTATCACTCAATCTCCCTCTATTCAACTTTTGTGGAGGATTCTCCGATATTAGCCGGTGCTTTGGTCGGCATTGCTGCCGCCATACCCCGTATTTCGAGGTAGCAAACCGCGGGGTCGATAGGGGCTCTCGCCCGCGACAACTCTGTTATCCCCAGGGTACCTTTTCTGTCATCCCGAGCCCTCACCAAGAGGGACATCGAGGTTCGCTAGGCCCGGCTTTCGCCTCTGCGAGCCTTGGTAGTGAGCTCACAGTCAGGCCGGCTTTTGGCCTTGCCCTCCACGGCGGAGTTCTGACCCGCCTGAGCCGACCTTTGGGCTCCCTTGATATCTTTTCGAGGGACTGCCGCCCCAGCGAAACTGCCCACCTGCCGCTGTCTCCCTTGCGGGGTTAGAGACGTAGCCACGAAAGGGCGGTGTTACATTGGCGCCTCCACCCAGCCCTAAGGCCGGGCTTCTAAGGCTCCCGCCTACGCTCTGCAATCGCGACCGCGCCCCAACGACAAGCTGCAGTAAAGGTCCATGGGGTCTTCGTTTCCCTTCGGGGGTCCCCGGCATGTGCGCCGGCCAGTGGGTTCACCGAGTTCCAGGCTGGGACAGTGGGGCTATCGTTGATTCCTTCATGCAAGCCGCCAATTAAGCGGCAAGGTATTACGCTACCTTAAGCCTCCTTCCCTTGTGGAAGGGTGGACCATATCATCACGCTCAACGCGTGCCTGGCGTATGGTCTCTGAGGATCCCTCCTCAAAGAGCCTCTTCAATTTCTCGGCCTTTTTTGGATGTCTAAAACCTATTATCTCCTTGAACTTACTGACTCTCTCCACGCCCTTGATTACCAAAGAAAACTGCGGATTTTTTCCCCAAGCTCTGCGCTTTCTGACGCTAACGAAGGACTCAATTCCAAGTTCCCTCAGAATCCCCTGAAGACGTAGAATCAATGGTCTGGCGATCATATCAATGCCAACGTAGGGATAAACATACACTTTCTCCCGGTGTCTCTGAACGTCAAGACCACAGTAACCCTCAGCGTCAAAAAGTCCTCGAACGACTTCCAGCTTTAACTTGTCCTGCAGAAACATCGGTGGAATATCCAGCGTTGTAAGTTTCCTTCCTTTGGGATAGTGTAGCCTCTCAAAGAAACTGTGAACTTTTCGGTGGTTGGTGCTGACCATCCAGCAGTCCGAAGAGATTCTCCGCACCTTGGGCTTTATCTGAAAGAGCTCTTCCACAATTCTGGCAATTTCCTCGACAAATCTCTTTTCGCTGTCCCTGCAGAAAACTGTATATGACTTTCCATAAAGGCCGCCATCTCCAAGCATAACGCCCAATAAGTAAGCTAGGCTCATCGTTTTCCCCGCTTTTCTTAAGAGGGACTTTGTTATAAGTTCTCTGGCTCTCAGAGGTTTCCTGCGGGTCGACTCATTCTCCGAAACTCTCGGAGTTTCTGTCTTCCCCGCATACAGCCAAGTTTTACAACCCCCTTGTTCGAGGGTTATAGTTACCCCCGCCGTTTGGCGGCGCTTCTGCCCGTTGGACCGGGCCTTCACGTACCGCCACTGGGCAGAATTCACTTACTGTACAAAGGCTTTCGCCTTCGCAGTAAGCTACGTTTTTATTAAACAGTCGTAGCCCCCTAGTCACTGCGACCTGCCCCTCGCGGGGCAGGCACCCATTCTACCGAAGCTTTTGGGCCAACTTGCCGAATTCCCTAGCCTGGTGTATCTCGACACGCCTTAGGCTTCTCACCTAGGGGCACCTGTGTCGGATCTAGGTACGGTCACCCAGGGTCCCATTTCCCGGCTCCCTTTTCACGGGCTCCAAGAATCAGCCGAACCCACCTAACGGCAGGCTATTCCCGCCTTCACCCGGTTCTCTCCATTACGGAACTCCCCGGGTTTCAACGGTTAAATGAGGCGACGACCTCACTCGGCCTATCTCAGAGCGTCGGAAGCCGGGCTTGCGTTGCCGCAGGTACCTAGGTGGTTCCGGAATATTAACCGGATTCCCTTTCGATGGCGTCTGGTTGAGAGCCACCTTAGGACCGACTAACCCTCGACTGACGATCATTGTCGAGGAACCCGGGCCCCTTCGGCGGTTGGGATTCTCACCCAACTATGCTGCTACTACCACCAGGATCCTCATTCCAACGTGGTCCATACGACCTCTCGGCCGTACTTCTCCCCACGCCGGACGCCTTCCTACCAGATCAGTCTACTAAACTTCGACTGCCCCGAGGTATCGGCAGTCGGCTTAGCCCCGTGAATCTTCGGGGCCCCCGCCCTCGATGGGTCCGCTATTACGCGTTGTTTAAAGGATGGCTGCTTCTGAGCCTACCTTCCCACTGTCTGAGGACGAGGACGCCCTTCTAGGTTGACACTTAGCCGACATTTAGGGGCCTTAACCCCGGTCTGGGTTTTTCCCCTCTCGGAGCGGGAGCTTACCCCCCGCATCCCGTCTCTAGCGATCTACGGTGCCGGCAGCTTTGGAGTTCGACAGGAGAGCCGGGGGTTTCCCCCCACGCATCCCCAATCGGTGCTCTACGCCACCGGCGACCTCGCGCTAGGCCTGACTGCGGCCAGCTTCGGAAGGAACCAGCTGTCACCGGGCTTGATTGGTCTTTCGCCACTAGCCCAAGGTCATCCGACCGAATTGCACATCAAGACCGGTTCGGCCCTCCATCCCTCAAAGAGGGACTTCAGCCTGCCTCGGACTAGATCGCCCGGTTTCGGGTCTTCGCGTCGTGACTCCGGGCGCTGTTAACACCCCGTCCCTCACCCTTGCGGGCTGCGGACCTGTTGCTTTCGCTCTGGCTCCGCGGTTGAACCGCTTAGCCTCGCCACGGCGCGAAACTCCCTGGCCCGTGATTCTAGACGGACGGCACGACCCTGATTCCCTCCCCTCGTACCACCGCCTCGCGACGGCTTCCTTCGGGGAGGATCAACTCTTTCGAGCCGTGCCCTACTATCGCCACCTAGTTTCAGGCTCTTTTAACCCCCCTTCCGGGGTACTTTTCAGCTTTCCCTCGCGGTACTGCGTCCGCTATCGGTCTCGAGACGTGTTTAGGGTTGGGGGTTGATGCCCCCCAGCTTCAGGCACCAATTCCGAGGCGCCCTACTCAGGATCCTCCCCCTCGTACCCTGCGCGATTACGCCTACGGGGCTGTCACCCTCTACGGCGCAGGTTTCCAACTGCTTCGGCTTCTCACGCGAGGGATTGGAGGGAGTCCTACAACCCCACATCCCCAGTGACTTTCGCCACCAGGTTCGGTTTGCCCTCTGCCGGTTTCACTCGCCGTTACTCCCGGCATCGCGGTTGCTTTCTTTTCCTCCCGGTAATAAGATGTTTCCGTTCCCGGGGTTCCCGCTCGCTCGCGCGAGCGACGGAGGTTTACCTCCGTCAGGAAGTCCCATTCAGCGATCCTAGGTTCAACGGTTGCTTGCACCTCGCCTAGGCGTTTCGCCGCTTGCCACGGCCTTCTTCGGCGCTCGAGCCAAGCCATCCCCCAGGTGGCTTACTAAGTTCTCTGTAAACCCAGCTAGCACAGCTGCGACCTATGCACGGCAATCATCTTGCGTTTCCCGCAATATGCCCTTAGCACGAGAGTTTCCTCGCGTGCCGCATTTATTGATGTGGACCCGGCGGGAATCGAACCCGCGACCTTCGGCTTGCAAAGCCGACGCTCTACCTCTGAGCTACAGGCCCAACGAGGGTTCGGTACTCAAAACTTCAAAGGAGGTGATCGAGCCGCAGGTTCCCCTACGGCTACCTTGTTACGACTTAGCCCCTCTTGCAGAACTCGGATTCGACTCGCCCAACTCGAACGAGCCTCATCCGAACCCCACTCGAGTGGCTTGACGGGCGGTGTGTGCAAGGAGCAGGGACGTATTCACCGCGCGGTGTTGGCGCGCGATTACTAGGGATTCCAGCTTCACGAGGGCGAGTTGCAGCCCTCGATCCGAACCGAGCGTAGGTTTAGGGGATTAGCTTCCTCTTACGAGGTCGCAACCCATTGTCCTACGCATTGTGACCCGCGTGTGGCCCAGGGGATTCGGGGCATACGGACCTACCGTCGCCCTCTCCTTCCTCTGGCTTAGCGCCAGCGGTCCCCTTATAGTGCCCAGCTTCCCACTGGGGCAACTAAGGGCGAGGATCTCGCTCGTTGCCTGACTTGACAGGACGCCTCACGGTACGAGCTGACGATGGCCATGCACCACCTCTCAGCTAGTCCGGCAAGGTCGTCAGCCTGGCCTTCATCCAGCTGTCGCCCCTGGTGAGTTTTTCGGCGTTGAATCCGATTGAACCGCAGGTCCCACCCCTTGTGGTGCTCCCCCGCCAATTTCTTTAAGTTTCAGCCTTGCGACCGTACTTCCCAGGCGGCGGGCTTAACGACTTCTCTCCGGCACCTGGTGCTCTCGAGGAACACCAGACACCTGGCCCGCATCCTTTACAGCTAGGACTACCGGGGTATCTAATCCCGTTCGCTCCCCTAGCCTTCGCCCCTCACCGTCAGGTCCGTTCTCGTCAAGCGCCTTCGCCACTGGTGGTCCCCCGAGGATCAGAGCATTTCACCGCTACCCCCGGAGTACCCTTGACGTCTCTCGGCCTCAAGGCCGGCAGTATCCCTTGCCAGCCGAACGGTTAGGCCGCCCGATTTCACAAGGGACTTGCCAGCCCGGCTACGAGCGCTTTAGGCCCAATAATCGCGACCACCACTCGGGCTGCGGGTATTACCGCGGCGGCTGGCACCCGACTTACCCAGCCCTTATTCGTGGAGCTTCTTACACTCCACAAAAGCCGTCGATCAAAGGACCAACGGCACTTGGGGTTCCCCCGTCACGCTTTCGCGCATTGCGGAGTTTTCGCGCCTGCTGCGCCCCGTAGGGCCTGGGGCCTTGTCTCAGTCCCCATCTCCGGGCTCCGACTCCCATCGCCCGTACCCGTTGTAGGTTTGGTGGTCCGTTACACCACCAACAGCCTGATAGGCCGCAGTCCTATCCTCGGGCCCCGGAGGATTTGAGTGAGGGGGCATTCCAGCGTCCCTCACCTATCGGGGATTGTCCTCAGTTTCCCGAGGTTATCCCCGTCCCGAGGGTAAGTTGACTACGTGTTACTGAGCCGTGTGCGGGGCCATCCCTCGCGGGACGCCCTCCACTCGCATGGCTTAGCCGAACCCCAATAGCGGTGGCCTCCGGCAGAATCAACCGGAGTTATTGTCGCAAAGCCAATGAAATTGGCTTGAGTACCGAACCTATCTCGGACCCGAGCCCTTCCAGTAGCCTGGTTTGTTCGGATCCACATTTTGAGTCCACACCAAGAGCACGATTTCTCATCGTGGGACATTTGAGTCCCAAACTCCAATCGACGCCGTTCACACTGCAGTGTGGACGTTATAATCTCTACAATTTGCCATACTTAAAGCTTACTCAGCACCTCTTCCGCAGTAAAATCCCCACCTCAACCCACGCTATGAAAATCAAAATAGACGGTCGAACTTTCGATTGTCTTTGCGATTTCTGAAAGAGGTCATTAAACTCATTCGGCAACAAAGTTCTTCCCGCAAAAATCGACCCAACACCTCTGAGGACAAGATCAGCGAAAGAACTAAAAAGCCGCCGTATGAGTAAATGGCGAGGTGACCTGATGAAAAGGCTGTCCGAGTTAAATGGCCTTAAAGTCTACAGCGACCGCGCGCGTTACGTGGGGACAGTAGAAGATGCGGTGTTAGATGATAAAGAGGGGGCGATAGTAGGCCTAGTCTTCGAACGAAAGGGGGGCAAGGCCCTGTCAATCCCTTACAGCAGCGTCATGGCAATCGGCGAGATAATTTTGATCCAGAGCAGAAAGGAAGAGGCAGTTGCGCCAACATGATTGAGTCCTTTCGGGGCAAAAGACCCCGCATCCACAGGACGGCATTCGTTCACCCGTCCGCGACAATTATAGGCGACGTTATCGTTGGTAAGCACGCCAGCATCTGGCCCGGAGCAGTCGTCCGGGCAGACTTCGCCAACATAAAAATCGGCAACTACACCAATGTCCAGGATAATGCCGTAATTCACGCCGGGGATGTGTATCGAGACGGGAAACCAGAGTATCTCTCTACCAAGATAGGCAGTTATGTTATCATCGGCCACAATGCGCTGATACACGGTGCCACCATCGAAAATCAATGCCTCATAGGTGCCGGTGCCACCGTTTTTAACCGCGCAACGGTCAAGAAAGGCGCCATGGTCGGAATTGGGGCGGTGGTTCTCCGCGATGTCGAAGTACCACCGCGCACCGTTGTCGTGGGCATCCCGGCCAGACCTCTGCGGACGATTACCGATGAAGAATTCCGACAGATCAAAACGCAGGCCATTAACTACTCTAAATTGGCTGAAGAATATTTCAGAGCGGGATCAAGGTCGTCTCAAGCCCGTCGTAGGTGGGGTAAGCCTCGACTAAAGCGAAAGTAAGGTCCCGCTCAATTTTGGCCAAGTTCTCGGCAACGCGCCAGTGCATCTCAATCCTTTTTCTGCGACGATCGATTACAATTAAATCTGCCGGGATTTCGTGTTTTCGCATCAATCTTGATCGCACCGAAATCAGCTTCTCAACGGGAAGGTTCAAGATCACCCCTTTTACCAAAAGGCCATCAGGCGTGATGGCCTCGTGAGCTCTAGCGACATTTTTCGCCTTGCGCTTGAGCCTGTTGCGCAGCTGAACTGAATCCTTCAAGGCGCTGGGGCAATAGTGAATATTCAGTTTCGTGTTCTTAGCGGACCATCTGAGGACCCGGATTGCCTCCTCCTCGCTTCCCTTGACCGCCATCGAAGTGCTGGACCTCAGCTCGAATCCTCTCGCCCTAAGCTGCGCCAAATTGGTATCGGAAAACTCAAGCTCATTCAGGTTAAAAAAATTGCATTTTATTTTTTCCAGCTCGGTCAAGAGCGAGACTATCCTTTGATAATCACCAGGGATGGCGGGTATCTCAACACCAGCATTAAGTCCGACTTCCAGCGCCAGCTTAACCGGCTCTGCCGACCAAGTGTGAAACCTGATTTCATCCAGACCCTCGCGTTTGAGCCGGAGTAGCTGTGACCTCGATAGCTCACCACAACAGTACATGTGTACATGGTGATCTGGACCAAATTCCTGCTTCAGGCGTCTTAGATAGGTTAAGACGCGCCTAAATCTAAGCGATGGATCGCCACCGGTGATTCCGGTGCCCAAGGCGTCCATTGATTTCGCTTCCTCTAGAATATCCCTAATCGACTTAACCGGTCTTTCATTCGCATACGCTAAATCCTTACCCGCCCTTTTGTCAGACAACGGACAGTAAAAGCAGTGGCGCCGGCAAAGACCTGTTACAAAAAGAACCATCTTAGCCCCTTTTATGCAGAGTCGGCAGCCTTTGGGCATCCTTCCCAAAAGCAGGGAATTTGCTGACGTCCTGACTATCCTGCGGTCGTCTTTTTCAGCGGTCAATTTCGTGGCCCCAGCGTCTTTTATCTTCAGTGACTTCTTCCTTCCAGATGAAAACCTCTTTTTTTACCCTATCCATTATTTCCGCAAGGGCTTTGAAAACCTCAGCCCGCCGGACCCCCGCTACTAGCACATAGATTGCGTCATCGCCGGGAGAGAGATCATCAACGACATGGTGAATCATTACCCTCCTGATTCCGGGGATCCTCTCGAAATCGAGCGCTATCTCTTCAAGCTGTTCCATCGCGTCTTCGGCTTTTTCGTAATGCAGATATTTAACAAGTTCCCCATCCGTGGAAACTTCTCGGATAACTCCCACGAAACAACCAATGGCACCCACATCTTTACCCAAGCTGGTTTTCATCCTTTCAAGAAGATCGGGAAGAGTAACTTCTCCCTTTCGATGTATACCCACGTCAGGCAAGAACCATCACCGCGGAAACTAACCTCCCGATACCGGGGGGAATATGGCCACAACATCGCCGTCTTTCAACTTGGTACGCAATCCTTCTGACAGATTAATGCTCTTTCCGTTTACGATGATGCATGCGGTCTCACGCAATTTTTCGCCCTCGAAGAGCAGTTTACTTAACCTCTCACCAAATTTAGCCACAAGCGCCTTCAGCAGTGAGTAAACATCGGCAGCTTCTACCAGCGCGCTCTCTACACCAGCCGCCTCCCTAAAATTGGCAAAGAATTTTACCGTGACAGCCACAGCTCTCACCGAAGTTCTCCTAACTATCTAAAAGATTAATTACTCAACCTTTTTAAGCATGCGTAAGAGAGTAGTCAAGGAAGGGTTGATTTTGTGGCGGAGGTAAAAACCCAGTTACAAAACATCGTGCTTTCCGTGACCTACGAAGGCGTTGAGTTTGACTTGGAGAAGCTGGCCAGATCGCTTGAGGGGGCAAGGTATGATCCTGAGGTATTTCCTGGAATCGCTTATAAATCAGAGGATCCGCAGGCCTCCTTCTTAATTTTTGCCTCAGGGAAGATGAACTGCGTTGGCGCCAGGAGCATGGCGGATGCTAAGCTGGCTATCAAAAGACTCACCAAGAAACTTCAGAAAGCCGGAGTTAAGGTGAAAAGTGAGCCCAAGGTAAAAGTTCAAAATATTGTGGCTTCCTTCGATTTCGGGCGCGAATTCGACTTGGAGAAAATAGCCAGAACTTTTGAAAATACTGAATATGAGCCCGAAGTCTTTCCGGGCCTAGTCTTCCGGCTGGACGAACCTAAAGTAGTAGTGCTCCTCTTTGTCTCCGGCAAGGGGGTCTGCGCTGGCGCCAAAAGCATGACAGACATTAAGGCGGCGGGAGCCAAGATATTAAAGCTTCTGAAGCAGCACTAAAGATGCGGCTAATTTGGCTGCTCAAGCGGTCAAAGCTATCTGGTCAACTTAACCACAATACTTGCGACCCTATATCCCAGCTCCCGACAGTCTTGGATGCTGTCTTGGTTCGGTGTTCCCACCGCAACCGACCCGTAGTGCATGCGCTTTGATCTCCCAACTACGACCATGCCGTGGATGAGCAGGGCATGGAGCATCGACAGTAGCGTGGTTTCAGACCCACCCGAGCCCCCAAAACTGGTAAAGGCCGCGCCAACTTTTCCATCGAGCTTGCCATAGTGTTTCACCGATTCATCGATAAAGGCCTTCACTTTGGCGGACATCTGGCCGAAATGGCAAGGGGAACCGACGATTATGCCGTCCGCATCTAACAGCTCGTCAACTTTGGCTTGGTCGACCTTTTTAAGCACCACATTAACGCCGGCTACTTCTCTCGCACCCTCGGCCACCGCTTGAGCCATCTTCTCCGTATTTCCTGACGACGAGTCATAAATAACCAGAACCTTGGGCATTGTTCACCACTTTGTTTCTTCGTTCTTTTTTAATTAAAATTATCATTTTTAGACAACTGTAGCTAACTATAAGCCAAGAAAGTGTGTTTCCGGCTAACAATAGCCTAATTTTTAGTCTGAGCGAAGATAGAACTTTTCGATACCATGACATCCACGGTGATAGTGAGATACGGAGAACTGGCCCTCAAAAGTGAACCCGTGCGGAGAAGATTTGAGAAAAGCCTGATAAACTCAATTGAACGTTCACTGCAGGAATTGCCGCATAACCTTAGAACCGAACGGGGCAGAATTTTTGTTGAAACCACGGCTGCTGCTAAAGCCGTAAAAATTCTGTCCCAGATGCCGGGCATAACCTCAGTAAGTCCGGCAATTAAAACTCGGGCCCATCTCGATGATATTAAATCTAAGGCAATCGCCATGGCCAAAAAAATATTACATCCAAGAATGTCCTTCGCGGTCAGAACTACCAGAGTCGGAGAACATGCCTTTTCGAGCAGAGACATAAACGTTGAAATCGGATCGGCTATACTTTCACGCCTAAAAGGTCTAAAAGTTGACCTTTCGCACCCTGATGTTGAAATCTCAATTGAGGTCCGGGGTAGTGATGCCTACATCTTTTACAAAACAGTTAAGGGTGTTGGCGGGTTACCTGTTGGAACTCAAGGTAAAACTGTAGCGATCTTATCCGGCGGCGCAAAATATGCTATCGCCGCCTTTATGATGTTAAAAAGGGGGTGCAACGTTGCGCTGCTATTTTTAAATCCCCTTGACCAAACGACGCATCAACAGGCAAAGCGCACTATCAGCCAAGCTAAGAAATTGTCCCTCTTCGGGGCGGACGATTCTCTCCTGGTATTTCCATTTAAAAAAGTCCTAAACAGAACTCTGAAAAATAAAGACAAAAAAATTTCTTCAATTATTCACAAGCGTTGCGAATTGCGCGCCGCTAGCTTAATCGCGAAAAAGATTAGGGCTGAAGCCGTTGTAACTGGAGATGATGCAGAAACAATTAAATTACTGGGGTTGGTAAACTTACCCGCCATCGATGCTGTCTGCGACGTGCCAGTGCTAAGACCTCTTTCCTTTCTAGATGAAGATGAAATAAAAGATATTGGAGAAAAAATAGGTCTGAGGATAAAAAGCGCAAAAAGTCAACCCGCCACAGGAGCTACGGTTAATGCGGAAGAAATCCTCAAGCAGGAAAATTTAATAAACATCGAAAAAGTTATTGAAGATGCCTCTAAAAAAATAAGAAAGATAATTATCCGGTGAACTCATGAATCTAATCGTTAACCCAGCGACTTCGCTCACGGGAGAAGTGGAAGCTCCACCATCAAAATTTCATACCCAAT
The DNA here is from genome assembly GCF_049969415.1 of Hadarchaeum sp. (SeqCode). Lineage (NCBI taxonomy): Archaea > Methanobacteriati > Hadarchaeota (SeqCode) > Hadarchaeia (SeqCode) > Hadarchaeales (SeqCode) > Hadarchaeaceae (SeqCode) > Hadarchaeum (SeqCode) > Hadarchaeum sp. (SeqCode). The sequence goes on along the minus strand of NZ_JBMFOX010000019.1, from coordinate 8,523 downwards.
TTTCCGTCGCAATTGCGATTCTCGCCGGAGGAAAGTCCACCATAGAATCCCCATTAAAGGTTCGTGACACTAACGTTATGCTAAAATCGGCCGAAACGCTGGGTGCCGTCGTAAAGCGATCCCAAGAAAAATGGACTATCTGGGGGGTTGATGCCAAAATTAAATCAGACAAAGGCGCAGTGGATGCCAAAAATTCCGGCACCTCACTATGCCTGCTTACCAGTATTTCTGCTCTTTCAGCAACAACCATCGTGCTCAACGGTGACAGTCAGCTGCGCTCGCGCCCAATGCCCAACTTTCTTAAAGCCCTACGAAGTCTGGGTGCTGACGTCTATTCGACGAAGCCTAATGAAAGCCCACCTTTCATAACTTTCGGCGGCGGCATTACTGGCGGCAAAATAAAGCTTGGCTTTCTTGAACCTAGATACCTTCCCCTTGCTCTAATCGCAGCACCATACGCCAAAAAAAAGGTAGAATTGAAAATCAAATCACGGCCTCTGAATCAGATTTCTGAATTAATGAAAATCGGACATGTCAAAGTAACTGAAAAGAGGGACACGGTCATAATCCCTAACCAGACTTATCACGTCTTTAGTTATCGAGTGCCACGGGAAATATCTGGAGCTGCTCCATTTTTAATCGCGGCTGGGCTGACCAACTCTCGCATCAAAGTTAACTTTCAAGGACAAATGACCAACCGCGACAAGGAATTCCTCAAATACTTAAACGCGTTCGGGTTGGAGCCGCAGACCTCAAGGAAATATGTCATCTTAGAGGGAAAACATAAACTCAAGGCCGCTAGGTTGAACCTCAGCCCCGCTCCCGAACTGCTGCCCTTGATGGCAGTGATTGCCTGCATGGCAAAGGGTAGAACATTACTCTACGGTGCTGAGGATGCTAGGTCCATGAAGTCGGACAGAATTTCGGCAATAGCCAATGAGCTAAGGCGCATGAAAGCTAGGGTGCTTGAGAGAAACGACGGACTAATCATCCAAGGCCCGGCAAAACTGCGCGGCTGTGAGGTGGACGGCTACAACGACTATGCCATAACGGCCGCTCTTGTGGTTGCGGCACTCTTGTCCAACGGAGCCACCGCGATAAAAAATGGTGCCGACTCGCTCATTTTGAGCTATTCGCGATTTATATCCACATTCCAAACCATAGGTGCTAACATAAGCTACCAGCATTCGACAACTTGAGCTGTGGGAAGTTAATATTTCTGAAACATCAGGATTAATTGCCCCATTCCAATTATCCCCAATTGTGGTCTCTTGAAAGGACAGCTGAGTATAGAGTTCTTGGTGGTCCTTGCTGCATTTATGATGATGGCAGCCACCATTATCATTCCGATGTGCAATCAAGCAATCACAGACGCTGATAAATTAAGCAAGATCTCAGAGGCGAAGCGGGCTGCCAGCGAACTAGCGGCCGGCCTCAACAGAGTTTATGCGATGGGTCCAGGCTCTAGCTTGACTGTCGAATACTCTCTCCCAGACAGAGTTTTAACAACATGTCTGGGCGGCTACGAAAACCTCGACGCGGACGGCATAGTTACAGCGGATGAAACAGTCCCGATAAATGGCTGCGCTGACATTCAGATTTTGATGGATTTAAACGGCGATGGTATGTGGGACAATCTTCGCGACTCTGTAGTAATTGTGGATACCATTCTTCCCAGCCGCTGGAACGAAGACGGTACCGAACGGGGCGAAGAATGGGTTAAAGAGAATTGCGTCCACGTGGAAGAACAAAATTTAAAAATTGGTCCCGAACACAACACGCTTTCAAAAAGAACTTTTCACCAAACCACGTTCATCTACTGCTACGATCCCAGCAACCAATACCCGCACCGGATCGTGGTCCTAGATGAAATCAGATAAATACCATTCCCGAGGACAATCGGCGCTAGAATATCTAATAATATTTTCAGCGGCTCTTGCAATAATGACCTCAGTTACTTTTACCCAAATGATCAATCCGGCCAGTGATGCTGCAAACCATTCACTGCATTTAATGCAAGCGCGCGCGGCCGTGAATTCCATCGCTGGCGCCATAGACACCGTTTACACGAACGGGGCTGGAGCAGTCAAAAGCTTGATGGTTAGAATGGATTGTGCTTGGACCGTACAAATGGACAACTTAAAAAATGTTTTCAGAATAACGTTTTGGACGCAGTTCGGTTCAGAAAATTTGGAAGCCGACATTCATTACAAGATACAGCGACAGCAGTTGCTTCCATTTATTTCCCCGGGAACTTACACCGTGATTATCGTTTGGTCCGAAAACGAAAACATCTCCGAAACTTTACAACTTGAAACAAATGGCGGGTTAATTTACATTTATCTTAACCCCTGAGGGTGATCAGATTGCACAGGAAAGAAAACAGCGGGTTCTTTTCAATAGACGCTTTGTTGGCTTTAACCTTGCTCCTAGTGATTACGACCTCATTGCTACACCTATATGAAGACAGAAGAAAATCTGCGGAAGCCCTTGGTACCGGTCTAGAAGCAAAGATGATTGGAAACAGGCTTGCGTCAGCAATAAACGCCGTCTATGTAAACGGTCCCAACTTCAGGGTCGAAATTAAACTGCCGGAAAATGTTGAGGACCACAAGTATTGGATATTCTCTGACAATTCGGTGGGGTTGTTAACCGTGGAAATCTCAAGCGGTGAAACAGTAGAAACAAAGATAGCTTGCAGAAATTTCAAAAATTTTGTGCTTGAATTCGAAAACCTAGGGAAAAAAATTGAGATATTCTGGGAGGAATCTCAAATATGTGTCGTGAGTCAATAGCAGGCCAATCCAGCATGGAATTCTTGATTTTAGTCGCTGGAATTCTTTTGACTACAACATCGCTGTTTTACTTAAGTTTAGTAAATAATGAAATCGCCACCATAACTCAGGCCGCCCACGACGGAACCGAAAGCGCCATCGCCGCTATTGAAACCAAATACGGATGTTCTTTAAACTTGGATTATTTGCAGCTCAGAGACAACCTGATTGAAATATCAATTGTCATCGTGTCTGCGCCATCTGAGAATATTAACTGGCTCGAGTTCAAGGAAAACATCGTTAAAAAGACGGTCGAAGAATACGTCCTTAACCATATTCAACACGCTCTAGGTGCTCGCCCATCAACGACTAATACGGTTAAAACGGCATTTTGCACTTATGTCGTCTCTATCCGTCTGAAGGAGGGGACTTTGTGAACGAGCGCGGTCAAGTTTTTACCCTAGACATGTTTTTCGCACTTGCCTTAGTAACGCTGATAATCGGTTGCTCCGGTTTGGCCTTGGAGCAGGTTAGAAGGCAGATGGATGATTATCTATTGAGATATTCTCTTGAACAAACTGCCAATTTTGCTGCAGATATGCTCGTGAAAACCGGGGGAATTCCTGATAACTGGTGGATGGAACCTGCTTCCGTGGAAACTGTTGGTCTATCACAGGCCAATCCAGATGGGGATTCGATACCAAACAGCCTTTCGATTCAAAAGTTAGAGAACCTAAGGCAGCTTTGCAGAAATGAAATTTGGGAGGGATATCCTGAAACTTCCCAGGCAATAAAGAACCTTTTCAACAATTCTGAAAAATTCGAAATCGTCCTTATTGACGAAAAAACCGGGGAAAATATCTGGCCTCCAGTTTATCCACGCTGGGACATTAAATCTTCATCTGGAGCTAAAGATTCCTCCGAAGTCGTCATAGTAAAGCGTTTAGTTGCCACCAGTGTGATAACCGAAAACTCAATTGAAAATCTAGTTCACATCAGCAAACCACCTCGTTATCAAGTTTACTTCACTGTCAATCCGGGAGAGCTAAACACGCGGGATTGGTATATTGTTTTAACCAGACTGCTACCGCGGCCGCCGACACAACCAGAGATTAGAATTTGGGTGAACCGGAATCCTCCTGACGGGGACGGGGACTGGGACTTTAAATCTCCGCCACGGGAATCGCCGTTCAGAATAAGATCCGCTGGTGTGGATTATCCCGATGGATCTGACTACCTCTTTCCGGTACCTCTACACGAAGGGCTGAATTTCATCTGGATCAGAGTTTCGGGTAAATATGCTCCCGCCGATGTCTCGATAGTTTCGCTACCAAGGGGGTCGCCGACAAAACTGGTCGAACTTCCTCCAACAGGAACTTTAGTTGTAAAATTATGGAGATAGAAAAATGTCCCCACAAGACGAAAAGGGTTTTATATTCAGTCTCGATGCAACATTGGCGGTCGCGGTTCTAATCACGGCCATCGTGGGCTTGGTTGGCTTCGGATTGCAGTCAATCCATGGTCAACAGGGTTCTCTGCGGCTCGAGCGATATGCCAATGATGCTCTTGAAGTCTTACAGTTGACCGGAACTATGGACACCATTGTAAACTACATTAGACACGGTTACTTGGAAAACGCTGAAACCTTGGCTGAAACTGAGCTTCGAAAAATTTTGCCCGCCGAAATTCAGTTCAGGATGATAATTGGTGACGAAAATGATCCGCGTCTGGATAATATTTTTCCGACTGCTGGGAAAAACGAAGAGTGGTTAGCTGCCTTCCAAAAAGCAGGTGAAATTGCCAAGGCGGTTAGAACAACAACTCTACCACAAAAGAATCTTAAAATACTGGCATGGGTAGACAACGACGATGAAGAATTCATATCGCTTCTGTTGGTAAACGCCGGAATTGAAATCAAAAAAGTTAACACTCTTGCGGATTTCTGGAATGAAATAGACGCCGCCATCGTTAACTGGCAACCGAATCGTCCCTGCTATGACGCAGTTTTCATCCCTGATGCTGAAACCGATCTCGCTCCAAACGGGTTGGCTTCAAAAATCATTGAGCTAGTAACATATCAAAAATGCGACGGCATGCTCGTCGTCGGTGGGAGCACCCTTTACCACAATTGCCAACTCGAAGAAACTGACGGGTATCTCTGGGAGTCCCTTGGAGTCCAGTGGAATAATTCACCACAAGAAATATCCGGACCTCCGCTGGACAACATGCGAATCATCAGTTCGAGCAATTTCGTGACCCAATCCTATAAAAACGGCGACAATATCGAATACAATCCAAACTACAGCCAATACATTTACATGCCGATTGACAATTCATGGGTAATCGCCCGGTGGGACGATGCCCCGAATAATCTTACGGCACCGCTCAGTGGAATAATTGTTCGCCCTGCTGGTTATTTCCACAGCCGAATCGGTACTCTGCCCAAGCCCGCTGTGCTTTTCAACATGCGCTTTGCTCAAAGTGCCACGGACCCGGATAATCCGATGGGTACCGCTGACTGGATAACTCTGATAAAGTTTGCGCTTGGCTATGAAGAAACCACAGAATTAATCAGCCTCTACGTTTGGAGAGGCCAAACGGTGTGATGCGGATGATCAGTTACCAAGACCAGAAAGGTGTTGGCCTGAGCAGCTTGGCGCTGCTACTGATACTGCCAGCACTGCTTATAGTCGCGTCCGGTCTAAAAATTGCCGAGATGGGCAGTGAAACCAACGCGATACAAATTCTGGCAGACAAAGTATCTTATACTGGAAAAGATATCTTCAACTCAATAAAGCTTATGGAAAAAAATAGATTCCCGATCGATAACACAATTCTACAGACGCTTGCTGAAAAATATCGTTCGGCCACTGGGCTACTAGTGGAAATCTCTCTAAACCAAGTGCACCCGCTTTGGATTCACGTACAAAACACGGGGGCCGACCACTATGCTGGAAGCAAATACTGTGACGTTGAAAAAATCTCAGACACCAAATGGGGATATTCCTTCGAGGATTTTGACGAAAGCGCTGGTGACGCTGTCGATTTTGACTATGGCGAACCGAATTTGCTTCTCGAAAAAACGAACGAAAAAATAAAAATAGCTGTACTGAGCTACGACAGCAGTTATTTTTCGGATGTTTACTATTCCAAAATATTGCTGTGGAGTGGGGTTGGCGGCATCGGAAAAACACATGTGGGGGAAACTGTTGAAATAGAGGAAAATCTTTTCGGATTTTTCAGTGTGGTTTCTATCAAGGTTCAGGATCTCGGTGGAATAGCAAGGTATTCCGAAAATATCTTACTAAAATGACAAGCTGGATGGTGAAGATGATGACGAAGGTTTCAAAATTTACCCGACTGTTTTGGCAAATAGGCAACATCTTCCTCGGCTCTGACAGATGTCTCTCTTCCAGCAAGAATAAGAGTGATAAAAATAAGGACGAGCTGCCCATCAAACATAATCCGGCAATACCCAGAAAAATCAAGGGTTTTTTCGAAAGCCGTCACGCCGGATGGCCCGAATATGTTATGTTAAAGACACAAATTGCTATATTATCGCTTTTCGTCACAACGACAGTTTACTTGGTCATTTCACAGGACGATTACTTAACTTTTCTCACCCTGACCTTGATTTTCAGCTTTTATTTATTTCATCTGACCAAGACCCAGCTCAAGCTCGCTTTTAAACAGGATTACCCTGCCTACAGAAGTTTCGTGATTATCTGTGCCGCCATTAGCTGGACTCTTCCATTATCGCTCAAAGTTTTGCCGGCAATTTTTACCGAGAAATCTGAATTGGCCATCTTAACACCAACTTTTCTTAACATCGGCCTCATCGCCACCACCTTTGCCGCATTCAGATTAAAGTACGGAAGGAAATTCACCTACGGCATAGTTGAAGAATCCCGCGGCCGTTTCGCTTTGGTTCGGGTCAGCTACGACATCCGGAGTAACGTCAAGCCCGGTATTTATCCTGTGGAGTGCCTCGTCAGGGTAAATCGGGGGGATGAGGTAAAATTGAGTGTGGCTAGAACATTGCTTGGTTTGGGCGGAGCCAAGATTAAAGCCATTACCGAAGTCGTCGACTAAACTACATCTGCCGAAGCCGTCTAATCCGTTCAGCAAGGGGCGGATGTGTAGTAAAAAGATTATCTAAGGGACTTCTCTTAGGATCGGTGAAAAAAAGATGCGAAATCGCCTCGCTTACCTCCATTTTGCCACTATTTTTATTCATTATTTTTTCAAGAGCGGAAGCTAAGCCCTCAGGATAACGCGTGAGTTCCACGGCACTAGCATCAGCCAGATATTCCCTCTGCCTCGAAATCATCGCCTGAACTAGCCTTGTGGCTATAGGGGCAATTACGGCCAAAATTAATCCCATTAGTATCAACAGTGCCGCCATGCCACCTCCTCGTTCATCCCGTCGTCTTGAACCTCCGGCAAAGAATGCACCTCTCAACAGCAGATAACTCAAAATAGCGGCAAAACCGACGAAAACGGCGATCATCATCATGAAGCGGATATCATAATTTCTTATGTGGGAAATCTCATGCCCGATAACACCTTCCAGCTCGACGCGGTTGAGATTCTCAAGCGCCCCAGTGGTCACACCCACCGCAGCATGTTGCGGGTCACGACCCACAGCAAAAGCGTTTATCTCCTCGCTCTCAATAACATAGACCTTTGGCGGGGGAATTCCTGCCGCAAGACTAAGACCCTCCACTGTGTTTATCAGATAGACATGCTTCACGGGATCAGCTGGCTTGGCCTTCATAACGCTGAGCACTGCCCGATCACCATACTGATATGAAATCATTGCCTGCATTGCCATCCAGAACAGCCCAAAAAGGACCATTAAAAAAGCTAATTCTGGAGCGAATAGATATCCAATAAGGTAGAGAAGACCAACAACCATCGCTGTTATGGGGATGACTAGAAGCACGGAATTTCTCTTATTTTTACTTATCTGGTCGTAGAAACTAACCCGCTGCATCAAAAGGTCACTTTAGGAACCGTTCGCTCTTTCTCCGCAGCCTCAAAGTATAGCTTTAGCTCGGTTCTGCCCATCCTCTTGGCAAACCATCTTCCCGGAAAAGTCGTGATCGCATTATTGTAGGCAAGCACCGAGTCATTGTAGAATTGCCTCGCATAGGCGATTTTGCTTTCGATGCCGTCGAGCTGTTCTTGAAGTAGTTTAAAGTTCTCGCTGGCTCTAAGGTTTGGATAGTTCTCGGCCAAGGCAAAAATGGTCTTCATCGCGGCCGCTAACTCCACCCCGGCATCCATCTTGTCCTTTACCGTCTGGGCCCCCATCATCCTCTCCCGGGCTTTGGTCACCATTTCAATGGCTTTTTTCTCGTGCGCCATGTATCCCTTAACAGTTTCCACGAGGTTGGGAACCAGATCTGCCCTTTTCTTGAGCTGCACCTCTATTTGTGCCCAAGCGTTATCAATCCTGTTCGATAGGGTGATTATTCGATTGTAATAGCTGAAAAAGAGCGCGACGATTATCACCAAGGCGATGACAACCACAAAAATAAGAATCCATTCCCACATGCTATCGCCTAGTGCTTTTAAGCCTTCTGACATTTAAATGTATCCAAACAGACCGATTATAAACTGCCAGTAAATATCGCCGAAAAAAACGGTCACGAAAACCCCTGCGGCCAGCGCTGGCGCGAAGGGCATGCCCTTTTTGATTCTTAATTCATCTTTAATCTTTCCCTCCTTAACCAGCTTTCTGAGG